>CAZULX010000472.1:0-5786 GCA_964621335.1 uncultured Streptomycetaceae bacterium | reverse complement strand
GCCGCTGCGGAGGTCGGCTCGACGTACAGGCCTTTGTGCGCGAGCACGCGCAGGGCATCGACGATTTCCGCTTCGCTCACCGCGGCGATCGCGCCGCCGCAATCGCGCACCCCGCGCAGGACTTCCTTCACGCGCGTGGGCTTCGACGATGCGATGCCTTCGGCGATCGTGGTTTTGATTTCCGTCGGCACGAGGCTCTCGGCACCGGCCTGCCACGCGGCGAAATACGGCGCGCAGTTCTCGGCCTGGATCCCGAACACCCGCGGCATGCGATCGATCTCGCCGTTGCGCAGAAGCTCGTCGAAACCGCGCAGGCATCCCAGCACGTTGCTGCCGTAGCCGAGCGGCGTGACGACGTTGTCGGGCGCTTCGAAACCGAGCTGCTCCCACAGCTCATAGGCGAGCGTCTTGGTGCCTTCGGTGAAAAACGGCACCCAGTTGTGGCTCGCGTAGAAAATCTCCTCGCTCATGCGCACCGCTGCCTCCGCGACGTCCTGCCTGCTGCCGCGTATCGTCACCACGTCGGCGCCGCACGCGGCGATCTGCGCGATCTTCGGGAACGAGGCGGCCTCCGGGACCAGGATGCGGCACGTCATGCCTGCGGCCGCGGCGTACGCGGAAAGGGAAGCGCCTGCGTTGCCCGACGAATCCTCGAGCACGCGCTCGATGCCGCGGCTCCTGAGGTAGCTCACCATCACCGTCGTGCCGCGGTCTTTGAAAGACCCGGTCGGCATCATGAAGTCGAGCTTGAAAAGCGTCTTCGCGCCGTTCCACTCACCGGCTGTGAGCGGCGTCCAGCCTTCGCCGAGCGTGACGGCGTGCGTTTCGTCGACACCGAGGGCGGCGGCGTAGCGCCAGACGCCGTAGCGATCGCGCGCGATGTCTGCGCGGCGCAGGCCCGCACCCGGGGTGAGATTCAGGTGGCCGCCGTTGTCGGCGCGCCAGCGCGGCGAGTCGGTGGAATACGTCGTTCCAGATACCGGCTCGATGAACTGCATCAGTTTTTGCGCAGAAAATCGCGTGCGAGGCCGAGAACGCGCTCGACGTCGTCCATGTTGTTGTACACGTGCAGCGAGAAGCGCAGCATCCCGCGGCGTATGGAAAGCTTCACGCGGTTCGCGACGAGGTGCTCGTAGAGCCGGTTGTAGCGCTCTTCGCCCGTGCCGTAGTGATCGGCGCTCATCACCCCGACGGTGACGATCTTGGTGATGTGCGGTCCGGGCTCGCCGCCGGCAACCGGCAATCCGAGATCGAGGAAGCCGCGGGCGAGAGCATGCGTGAGCCCCTGCACGTAAGGCTCTATCCTGCGCGTGTCCCACGCGAGGAGCTGCTGCATCGACGCATCGACGGCGGCGGTGGCGAGGAAGTTGTAGTTGCCGAGGTCGAAGCGGCGCGCGCCGGGCGCGAGCTTGAAATCGTAGCCACCGATGCTCGCTTCGTGCGCGTCGCCGAGATCGACCCCGAAGCGCGCGAGATAGGCGGGTTGCAGGCGCTCGGCCCATTCGCGGCGCACGTACAGATAACCCATGCCGTAGAGCGCGAGGAGCCCCTTCTGCGTCGAGACCGCGAGCGCGTCGATATTGGAAGCGCGCACGTCGGTGTGCTGCACGCCCACGGACTGCGCGGCGTCCACGAGCAGCAGCACGTCGCGCTCGCGGCAGGCTTTGCCGAGCGCTTCGACGTCGGTCCTAAAACCGGGGGCGAAAGACACGGTCGAGACCGTCGCCACGCGCGTGCGCGCGTCCATGCGCTCGATCAGCGCGTCGACCGGGATGTGGCCGTCACGCGACGGGACGGTGCGCACTTCGACCCCGTAGCGCCGGAGGTTCAACCACGCATAGACGTTATTGGGATGCTCGAGGTCGGGACACAGCACGACGTTGTCGCCGCTGTGCCAGTGCAGCCCGGTCGCGACGATGTTGAGCCCTTCGGAAATATTCTTCGTATACGCAATCTCGTCCGCGTCAGCGCCGATCAGGCGCGCGAAGCGATCGCGCGCGCGCTCCACGAGCGCAAAGAAAAGGTCCTTGTCGGTCGCGCCGTTCAGCATGCGATCGTCGAGGTGCGCGTCGAGCGCTGCGCGGGTTTCGCGCGAGAGCACGCCGCGCGCCGAAACGTCCATGTACGTCCAGCGCTCGAGCGCAGGGAAGTGGCTGCGGGCTTCGATCAGCGCGACGGGCTCTATGGGCTGGTTCATGATCTCTCCGTTTTGTAGGTGCTGCGCGCCGCCTCGGCGCTGACTCTGTGCTCGCGCACGTCGCATTCGACCGCCTCGCTCCCGCGCTCGCGCGTCTCGCCATAACCGCCTCCGGCCGGCGTGCAGATCCGCAGCACCGACCCCCGCGGCAGTTTCACGTCCGCCGCGGCGGACGGCAGGCGCTGCTCTCCCGGCGTCCCCGGGTTCAGGATGAAAGCGCCGAGCGCGCCGGTGCCGCCGCCCTGGGCGCCGAGCGCCGCGACGTGCTGACGCTCGGATGACAGGCTCACCACGATGTCGTCGGCGAGCACGCGATAGTCGCGCTGCACGCCCATGCCGCCGCGATAGCGGCCGGCCCCCGCTGAATCGTCCCACAGAGCGTAGCGCTCGACGCGGAACGGATACGCGTGTTCGAGCGCTTCCACCGGCAGATTGGACGAGCCCGAAGCATGCACGCGAACGCCGTCGACGCCGTCGCGATTGGCGCGCGCGCCCATGCCGCCGGCGAGCGTCTCGTAATCGACGAAGTAGGCTCCGGTGCGCGGATCGGTTCCCGACAGCACGTACAGGTGGTGCGGGCCGCTGCCTGCGAGCGCCTTGTGCGGAAGCGCCTGCGAAAGCGCGGCGGCGATGACGTCGCCGAGAACGCTCGCAGAGATGGAACGGCAGCCGATCGCTGCGGGCGGAACGGGACCGACGACGCTGCCGGGCGGCGCGCTAATGTCGAGCGTGCGGTAATAGCCCGCGTTCGCCGGCACTTCGGGATCGAGCAGGGCTTTGGCCACGGTATAGACAGTGGCGAGCAGCGCGCGGTACGGGATGTTGCGCGCGCACAGGAGCTGCGGGTCCGACCCCGCGAAATCGAATTTGAGACGCCTTTTGGCGACGGTGAGCGCGAGCTTGATCTTCGCGACGCTCGACTCATCGTTGCCGTCGAGGAAATCCTCGGCTTCGAAGCGCCCTCGAGGCAACCGTCCGATCGCCGCGCGGAAACGCCTCTCGGTGAAATCGAGGTAAGCCGCGATCGTCGCTTCGGTCTGGCGCACGCCGTAGCGATCGAAAAGCCGCGCGACGCTGCGCATGCCCACGGTGTTCGCCGCGAACTGCGCCTGGAGGTCTCCCACGCGCTCGTCGGGGGTGCGCGAATTCAGGAGGATGATGTCGAAGACGTCGCGGTTCACCTTGCCCGCCTGCATGATGCGAACCGGCGGTATGCGCAGGCCTTCCTGGTAGATCGACTGGCAGACCGCGGCCTCCGACCCCGGAACCATGCCGCCCACGTCGGCATGATGCGCGATGTTCGCGACGTAGGCCGCAATGCGCTTGCCGATGAAAACCGGTGCGATCACGTTGATGTCGGGCAGATGCGTGCCGCCGCCGTTGTACGGATCGTTCGCGAGAAACATGTCGCCGGGCTGTATCTCGGACTCGGGATAGCGTTTCAGGATCTCGTCGACCGCGCCGACCATCGAGCCGAGGTGGATGGGAACGCGCTGAGCGAGCGCAATCACCTGCCCCGCGCGGTCGAAAATCGCAGTCGAGCAGTCGGCGCGCTCTTTGATGTTGGGGGAGAACGCGGTGCGCATGAGCGTCGCGCCCATCTCTTCCGCGGTCGCGAGCAGAAAGCGCGCGACGACTTCGGCCTGGATCGGATCTACCGATCCGATCTGCGGATCCGGTGAACGCCTCAGAGGGAAACCCATGGTTTCCCTCCGAGACCTCCTTTCCTTTAGAAGAGGGGTGCTTACTTTCAAATCGATTTCGCGAGTCGATCGGCGGCCCATGCGGCGCTCCTTTTGTTTTCCATCGCTTCCAGCGCCATGTGCAGGTAACCGTGGCGGTCCGGCTTCACTTTCGCTTTGGGCGGCACCACCGTCGTCGTGTCCATCTGCTCGACGATCGCGGGACCGGTGATGCGGGCATCAGCGGGCAGGCGGTCGCGATCGTATACGGGCGTCGTCACGAAACCGGTTTCGGGGAACCACACTTTGCGCTTCTCGAGCAGCGCCTCTTTCAACTGTCCGCGAACGCGCTGCGCGCGCTCGGGCACGAGGCTGCGGCGCTCGCCCGTGACGACGAGGCGCAGGTTGACGATCTCCACCGGCTGGCCTCGCATGTCGTAGCCGTAGTAATCCTTGTGCCTGCGATGGAAAGCTTCGGTGAGGCGCGCCAGGTCGCGCGCGGCCAGCCGGTCGCTTTTCAGCTCGAGTATCAGCTCGAAGTTCTGCCCGAAATAGCGCAGGTCCGCGAGCCAGTGGAAAGCGCCTTTGTCCTCGCCTTCGCCTTCGAGCCACTGCCGGCCGCGCAGCGCGAGCGACTTGAAACCTTCGTTGAGCGAGGGCAGGCCCGCGGCTTCGGCGCGCACCAGGCGCGTCAGGCTGAAATCCCCCCGCACGTCGGCGTGCAGCAGCCCGATCGCGGAAAGGAGCCCCGGCCGCGGCGGCACCAGCACGTTGCGGATCCCCATGCTGCGGGCGATGTCGGCCGCGTGCAGCGGGCCCGCGCCGCCGAAAGCCACCAGCGTGAAATCGCGCGGGTCTTCGCCCTGCTCCACCGAAATCACCCGCACCGCGCCCATCATGTTGACGTTGATGATCTCGAGCACGCCCGCAGCGGCCTTGGTGCGATCGACGCCGAGATGCTGCGCGAGATCGTCGATCACGGCCAGCGCTTTATCCGCGTGCATGGTCATGCGGCCGCCGAGGAGCGTTCTCGGATTCAGCCGTCCGAGCATCACGTTGGCATCGGTCACCGTCGCCTGGGTGCCACCGCGGCCGTACGCCGCCGGGCCGGGATTGGCGCCGGCGCTTTGCGGCCCGACTTTGAGCAGGCCGCCGGCGTCCACCCACGCGATCGACCCGCCGCCGGCGCCTATCGTATGGATGTCGAGGGTGCGCGTGCGCACGGGGAAGCCGCCCATCGTGCGCTCGCTTTTCTTGGCGGGCTCGCCGTCGCGTATGAGACAGACATCGGTGCTCGTGCCGCCCATGTCGAACGTGATGAGGTTGGGCAGTCCGAGCTCTTCGCCCAGGCCCACGCTACCGATGACGCCTCCCGCCGGTCCCGAGAAAAAAGTGTTGACCGGAACTTTGCGCACCGCACCGGGAGAAACCGCGCCGCCATTCGATTGCATGACACGGGGCGTCTGTTCGATGCCGAGCTCGGCGACGCCGTGCTCGAAGCGCTCGAGATAGCGGTCCATCACCGGCATCAGGCTCGCATTCACCGTCGCCGTCGCGAAACGCTCGAACTCGCGGAATTCGGAGAGCACGTCGCCGGAGGTGCAGAGATAGACCTCGGGCCAGCGCTCTCTGACGATCGCCCTGGCGCGCTCTTCGTGCGCGGGGTTGGCGTAAGCGTGCAGAAAGCAGATCGCGATCGCTTCGACGCGCTTTTCCTTCAGCACGTCGACGGCACGGCGCACGTCCTCCTCGTCGAGCGCGGCGACTTCCTCGCCGTCGTTCGCGATGCGGCCCGCGACTTCCAGGCGGCAATCGCGCGGCGAAGGCGGCATCGGCTTGGGGATGTCGAGATTGAAATAATGCGGACGGCGCTGGCGCGCGAGCTCGAGCACGTCGCGAAAACCGGT
>CAZULX010000471.1:0-5441 GCA_964621335.1 uncultured Streptomycetaceae bacterium | reverse complement strand
CCGTGAACTAAAGCATCAGCCGGCGCGGAAAGCGGCCGGTGCGCAGCCGCACGACTTTGCCGCAGTCTTCGTCTTCGACGCAGTTCGCGAGACACCAGTCGGAGAGCCGCGCGTCGTAGTACCGCTCGAGCTGGGGATAGTGGTTAACGTCCGGGCGCCGTGCTGCGTCTGCGTTTCGCGGGCATTTCGACCTCTGTTCGGGCAAACCGCGTGCCGTGCCGGCACGGCGCGTGCACGCTATCGGTCGAATGCCGTCACATCGGGGCCGCGGCCCCGTTCAACCGAGGTGCGAATCATGACGACTCAGGACAAGAACCGATCGGAACGCCCGCCAGAAAAACCTGAAGGCTCTCAGCCGACCCGCAAGGGCGAGCGCGAGGACGAGCGCATCCGCAAGGAAGGCGAAGCCGAGGGGAGCGGCGATGCGCCGATGGACCCGTCGGACGAGAAGTTCATCGAATCGAAGTGACGACTACGCGAAATAACGCCGCTTGAGCGTCGTCTGGTTCTCGTAGATCGAGCCCACGTTGTGCGCTTCCGGCAGCGGCAGCCGCACCGGCACCGCCTCCAGGCGCGGGCAATAGGTCTTTTCCCCGCAGATCATCCGGCTGTCGAATTCGTCGAGGTCTTTCACGCCCATCAGCGGCCATGCGTCCGCCGCCATGAATTCGTAGAGCAGGAAAGGCCGCGGAAAGCGCGACGTGTTGGGCGCGGAGCCGTGCACCGCGAAAGTGTGGTGGATGGAGATCGTTCCGGCCTTGCCGACGCACGCGATGCGCGTCTCGTAATCGAGCGGCGTGCGCTCGGGGTCGATCGCCCCGCAGAAACGCCCTTCGGCGGTGTGATCGTGCACCGTGCCTTTGTGGCTGCCGGGCAGGACCAGCATCGGGCCGTTCTCCATGCGGCAGTCCTCGAGCATGAGCCCCACGGCGAGCAGGCTCGCGTTGGTGTGCGGATGGAAAGCCCAGTCCTGGTGCCACTCGAGCCCCGCGCCGCCGCTCGGCGCTTTCAGGTTCAGCTTCGAGTTGTGCATCCGGACGTCGGGCCCGATGAGCTGCTTCAGGATCGAGAGCAGAGGCTCGCTCGTGCAGAACTCGCGGAACACCGGGTGGTGCACGTGCGGCTGCTTGACGCGTCGCAGCCGCGGGTTCTCGCGCGTATGGTCGGGCTCGAGGTCGTAGACGTCGTCGTGCCGCGAGACTCGCGCGGACGCGGCGATCAGGTCGGCGAGGGCGCGCCGCATCGTGGCGAGCACGGCCTCGCCGGCGACATTCTCCACGAGCACGACGCCGTCGCGGCGGTAGGTCTCGAGCTGCCGGCTTGAAAGCATGGGGTTTTCTCCGTTATGGGCACGATTTTGCGGCAGGCCGGGCGGTTACGCCACCGACGTCCCACCCGCGGCGAAACGAGACCGCGATCGCGGCACGATATGTGCAGCGCTGGGGTTCAACTCAACCCATAAAGGAGCGTATTCATGCCTATGGACAAAGACGACGTCGTCAGCACGCTGAACGATCTCATCGAGACCTGCAAGGACGGCGAGCAGGGTTTTCTGGAGTGCGCGGACGACATCAGGAACCCGCAGTTGAAGGAGATATTCACCCACGCCGCGGCGCGCTGCACCGAAGCCGCCCGCGAGCTGCAGGCGGAAGTGACCCGGTTCGGCGGCACGCCCGAGCGCAAAGGCTCGCTCGCGGGCTCGGCGCACCGGCGCTGGGTCGACATCAAGTCGGCGATCATGGGCAAGGACGACAAAGCGGTGCTCGCCGAGTGCGAGCGCGGCGAGGACGTCGCCAAGATGAGCTATCAGAAAGCGCTCAAGAAAGACCTGCCGCCGGGCGTGCGCGCGATCGTCGAGCGTCAGTACCAGGGCGTGCTCGAGCACCACGACATGGTGCGCAGCCTCGAGAAAGCGGCCAAAGCCGCCTCGTGAGCTCGTGACCTCGTGATTTACCCGGGCCCCACGTCTGCGCTCCCGCGCAGGCGTGCGGTCAGGCGCTCGGTGTTCACCGGGAGACGCTGGGCGATATCCACTTTGACGTCGCGCGTCGCGGCGATGTCGCTCGGGTGAAGCTCACCCTTCACCATCAGCCGATAGAGCCTGCGCGTTTCCTTCATGTCGTAGTCGGCATTCGCCTGGTGCAGGACGCTGCGGTCGTCCCAGATCACCATGTCTCCGTATTTCCACTGGTGGCGGTACTCGTACTTCGGCTGCGTCGCGTGCGCCATCAGCTCGGCGATGAGCGCCTGCGACTCGTCGTCGGGCATGCCGACGATCGCCTCGATGCGCACCGGATTGAGGTATAGGTAGCGCAGGCCATTCTCGGGGTGTATGCGCACCAGCGGATGCAGCGCGGGAGGCGGAACGTGCTTCGCCGTCTCGTCGTCCAGCTTGATCAGCTCGCGCGGGCTGTACTTGCTCATGTAGACGTGCACGGCGATCAGCTTCTCGATGCGCTTTTTCATCGCGTCGGAGAGGTCGTCGTACGCGTGATGCATGTTCACGAACTGCGTGTCGCCGCCTTTCGTGGGGAGCGACACCGGATAGAGCGAAGTCGCCTTGGGCGGCACCGGATCGTTGGAGTGATCGGTGTGGAAGCTTTCGCCCACGATATAGTACTTGCCCGGGGCCACTTCCTGGTTCTTCACTTCGTAGATCGAGCCGTCCGCCGTCGTGTAGCCGGACTTCCTGTGGTGCTGCATGATCTCGCCGAACACGCGTCCCGCCTGCAGGAACTGCTGGGGGTCGAATTTCTGGTCGCGAATGGCGAGCACGTGATAGCGCGCGAAATCGGCATTCAGCTTCTTGCGCACGTCTTCGGGGACCGTTCCCGTCAAATCCAGCCCGCGGATTTCCGCGCCCGTCTCGTGGTCGGTCAGCGGCGTCAGCGTGTAATCCATACGATGCCTCCTCTCGATGTGGCTCTGCCCGCGGTCTACGGCCCATATTGCCTGACGGTCATGGCGTGTCAAGCCGGCCCGCGCGGGCCGGCGATATACTCGCAGTGTCTCCCGAAAACCTATGGAGCGATCATGGAACCGTTGAAGGATGCCTCGCACCTTTACGAAGTCGAGCGGCGCGCGCGCCACGCGGAGCGCCCGGGCTTTCGCATCAACGAGCTCCAGATCTCGCCGACGCAGAAAGTGCCGTGGCACTACCACAGCAACGTGCAGGACACTTTCTACGTCCTCGAAGGCTCGATACACGTTTACATGCGCGAGCCCAAGGAAGACGTCGTCCTGAAAGTCGGCGAGTCGTTCACCCTCCAGCCCCGCCGGCCCCACCTCGTCACCAATGCGGGGCACAAGTCGGCGACGTTTCTGATCCTGCAGGGCGTCGGCGAATACGATTTCGTGCCGATGACCTGATGTACTAGGTGCGCCCGAGAAAAAGCAGCCCGGCGGTGGCGATGACCGCCCAGCAGATCGTCGAGCGCACGTCCTCGCTCGCGTGGATCTGCTGCAATCGCTGCGAGAGCTTCGTCGCGCAGTCCTGCGGCGCCAGCCGGTCGAGCTCGATGTAATCCAGGCCGGCGCGAAATCCGGTCAGGTCGGTGCCTTTCTCGAGCACCGGCAGGACCGCCCGCTTCGCGGCGATTGCGACGCCGATTTCCTGGTTGACGTAGTCCGAGGAGTGCCCTTCCTTCGTCAGGAAGCCGAGCACGCAGTCCGAGCGCTTGATTTCGCTCTCCACCCGCAGTGGCAGGCGCTCGCCGAAACGCCAGTCGCGCTCGGCGAGATAGTAGGTGATGCCGTGATGGCTCAGGTGCTCGCACACGCCGCGCAGCAGGGGGAGATCGTGCGGGCGCATGCTGTGGCTGACGAAGACGCTGAAGGGCATATGAAATGACTCGAAGGGGACCACCCCCATCCCAACCTTCCCCCTGAAGGGGAAGGAGAGCAAGGGTCAGTTACAGATTACTCGTGTTTGCAGCAGGACACGCGGCGGTGCGCCATCTGCGAGCCTACGCTCCAGCCTCCCCCTCGGCGGGCGGGGGCACTGCGCACCGTGCGGCCAAGTTCTGGGCGAATTCAGCGGACATGCGCCTGATCACGATCTTGGCGCCGGACTCCACGATGCCCGCGAGCTTGCCGGTGATTTCGTTTTCACCTTTGATGAGCACGGTCGATCCCCCCTGCCCGGCGTTCTCGACGACCCTGAAGCTCATCGTCGCATTGAAACGCGTGCCCCCCTGGGTGTCCTTGCCCCGCGAAGTCACGCGCCCGGACATCTCGGCGGGATCGAGCTCGAGCGTGATCCGCGCGCGGAAGGTCACCCGGGCGGGCCCGAACTTGACCGTGACCCCCCCGTCGAACGACCCGTCTTCGTGCTTTTCACCGAGAGTCGCGCCGGGAACGCAGCTCACCACCGAGTCGGGGTCGGAAAGGAGGTCCCACACGCAGCGCGGCGTGGAGGCCACATCGAATTGCTCGTTGATTTCGATCATGACCGGCGATCATAGCGCAATATCCACACGCTACGCGGGGCATAGCGCTTGCAGTGGTCGCGTATGACCCGATGGATCACCGCCGCAGGGCTCGCCCTCGCCCTCGCGTTCGTCCCGGCGCACGCGGCATCCGACGGCAAATCGGAACGCGCGAAGGAGAAAGCCGAGCGCAGCGACGCGCCGAAAAAGAAGACGGTGCGGCAGGATTTCGCGTCGTGCCGGCGCGACGCCCGGGACCTCGACGGACCCGAGCGCGCGCGCTTCATGACCAAGTGCCTGCACGAGCGCCATTAAAGCGCTCGATAGCACCACCCGGCTACGGCCGGGACCGCGCTCCAGACTCGATCTCTTTCTCCGCTTCCAGCCAGTCGTCGTCTTCTCCGCCCGGCTCGAAACCGCGGCGCTGCGAGCGATAGTACGCGGCCTCTGAAATGCGGTGGTGCCGCTGCTCGGCGTCTTCGCGCGCGGTGTTCGGCTCGCCTGCGGGAGGCTTCGGCGCGTCGGGCGGCGCGGGCTGAATCGCGGCATCGCTGCGCGTGGTGGACTGTGCCATGTTCGTTCCCCTGTTCGGTTACGTAAACAATGCATTGCAACGCGTATGCCCGCACCTTCGTGCTAGCATCGCTCGTCGATCACAGGGAACGACGGCGCATGGGACAGATACTCGGCATCGGCACGACTCACAGTCCTCCGCTTTCGCTGCCCGATGCCGCCGCCGTGGGTTACGTGCACCAGGCACTGAACGCGCCGAACGCGGACCCCGGGTACAAGGACCGCGCGAACTGGCCCAAAGGCATGCTCGACGAAATGGGCGCGGACGAAGGCGCGTCGGCCTCCCGCGCGCATCGCGCACGGATGGTCGAGAACTTCCGCAAGCAGCGCCGGATGCTCGACGAGTTCAGGCCCGACTTCGTGATGATCTTCGGCGACGATCAGTACGAGAACTTCAAGGAAGACATCATTCCGCCTTTCTGCGTCTACGGGCTCGACGAC
>CAZULX010000470.1:0-2868 GCA_964621335.1 uncultured Streptomycetaceae bacterium | reverse complement strand
CGATATCGCTGGCGTGCCCACCACCGCCGCGTGTCCCGGTTTCCGCTACGTGGCGGAGGACAGCGCGTTTGCGGTAAAGCTTCTGCAGGACGCAGGCGCGATCTGCATCGGCAAGACCAACATGGACCAGTTCGCGACCGGGCTCGTCGGCACGCGCTCGCCTTACGGCGCGTGCCGGAATCCGTTCGACGCGCGTTACATCTCAGGCGGCTCGAGCTCGGGCTCGGCGGTCGCGGTCGCGCTCGGGCAGGTGAGCTTCGCGCTCGGCACCGACACTGCCGGATCGGGACGCGTGCCGGCGGCTTTCTGCAACGTCGTAGGACTGAAACCCACCCGCGGCCTCGTCAGCATGCGCGGCGTGGTTCCCGCGTGCCGCTCGCTCGATTGCATTTCGGTTTTCGCGCTCACCTGCGAGGACGCGCGGAGCGTGACCACAGCGCTCACCGCGTACGATGCACGCGATCCGTTCAGCAGGGAAAAGGCGGCGCGGCGCGCGCGCGCCCCGGATACGCGTCTGCGCTGCGGCGTCCTTCGCGAAAGCGACCTGCGCTTCTTCGGCGATGAAACCGCGCGGCGGGCCTATGCACGTACGCTCGAATCGCTGAAAGCGCTGGATGCGGAGCTCGTCGAGATCGACTACGCGCCTTACGCCGAGACCGCGCGCCTGCTCTACGAAGGGCCGTGGGTCGCGGAGCGCCTGGCGGCGATCGAGCCTTTCTACCGCTCGCACGCCGGGGAGATGGACCCGGCGGTGCGCTCCATCATCGCCGCCGGGGATCGTTACGGCGCGCGCGAGACTTTCGAGGCCCAGTACCGCCTGCAGGCGTTGAAGCGCGAGTGCGCGCAAACCTGGGGCGACATCGACATGCTGGCGGTGCCGACCACCGGCACCATTTATCGGCTCAAACAAGTGGCTGACGAGCCCATAGCCCTCAACACCAACCTTGGCTACTACACCAACTTCGTCAATCTGCTCGACCTCGCGGCGATCGCGGTCCCCGCGCAGTTCCGCGACGATGGTCTGCCCTTCGGCGTGACGCTGATCGCCCCAGCGCTCGAAGACGCAACGCTCGCGCGATGGGGCGCGCGGCTGCACCGCGCGGTGGCGAGCCGGCTCGGCGCAACGCAGTTCGGTTTTCCCGCCGCGAGCGTTTACGGCGGCTGGCGCAGCTACGCCGAAAGCGACCTCATGTCAGCATCGGAGATCGGATGAACGCACAAGCCGCGCGGCGTGCAGGGCGCGTATGACCGACATCGCCGAGAAGAGCCTCGCGATCGGCGTCTACGAGCGCATCAAAGGCGAGATTTTCGATTTCTGTCTGCTGCCCGGCGATCGCTTTACCGAGACCGAAGTCGCCGCGCGCATCGGCGTATCGCGCACGCCGGTGCGCGAGGCGCTGTATCGCCTGCAGCGCGAAGGCTACATCGACGTCTCGGCGCGCAACGGCTGGAACGTGCGGCCTTTCGACTTCGGGCTTTTCGAGAATCTGTACGACGTGCGGGTGATCCTGGAGCTCGCGGCGATGCGCAAGCTGTGCGACGCCGGGGGCGCGGCCGATCTCACGGCGCTCCGCGCGGCGTGGCTCGTTCCCGCGGAAGAGCGCATCCGCGACGCGCAGGCCGTCTGCGAAATGGACGAGGCGTTCCATCAGCGGCTCGTCATCGCGGCCGGCAATCCCGAGATGGCGCGCATACACCGCGACGTCTCCGAGCGCATCCGCATCATCAGGAGGCTCGACTTCACGCAGCGCGAGCGTATCGACTCGACCTACGAGGAGCACGCCGCCATTCTGCTCACCGTGATGGCGGGGCGGGCGGGGGACGCCGCCACGCTGCTGAGCGCCCATATCGAGGCGAGCAAGGCCGTGGTGCGCCAGATCACGCTGCACCGGCTGCACTCCGCGCGCACCGCGCTCCCGGCGCAACACGGGGGTGAGCGCCGCACGGCGTAACGCCCGTCATCGCATCGCAGGCACGTAGCACGGGCGGAATCTGGTAAGGTGCCTCGGTGGCCAGCGTGCCTGCAATCCGTTTTCTGCGTCCGACCGTAACCCGCGTGCTGCGGGCGGCGGTGTGCGCGCCGGCCGCATTGTTGTGGGCGGCGCCTTGCGCCGCGGCCCCGGGAAGCGCGTTCCCCGATTATCCCGTCAAGGCGATCCGCATTATCGTTGCGTCCTCGCCGGGCACGGCGGACGACTTTTTCGCGCGCGCGATCGGCGAGGAGCTGGCGGCGTTCTATCGCCAGCGGGTCGTCATCGACAATCGCGCCGGCGCGGGCGGCCTGATCGGCAACACGCTCGTGTCCAAAGCCAACGCCGACGGATACGCGCTCGGCATGATCAGCGTGACGCGCATGATCACCGAGCTCGTGCGCGACGAGCCGCCGTACCGGGCGCTCGCCGACATCGTGGGGGTCGCGCACGTCGCATCGATCACCAACGTGCTGGTGGTCGCGCCGGCGCTGCCGGTGCACACGCCGCGCGAACTGGTGGCATACGCCCGGGTGCGCGGAGGCGAGCTCAACTACGCTTCGCTTGGCATCGGATCGGCGTCCCATCTCGCCGGAGAGATCTTCACGCGCGCGCTCGGCGTGCATGCGGAGCACGTGCCTTTCACCCGGCTGCCCGACTCGTTCGTCGAGATGATGCTGGGCCGCGTGCACTACGCCGTTCACACGCTGCCCTCCGTGCTGCCGACTTTGCGCGAAAGGCGATTGCGCGCGCTCGCGGTGATGACGCGCAGCCGCAGCCCTGCGCTGCCGGCCGTGCCGGCGATCGCCGAAAGCGGGCTGCCCGAGGCGCAGTTCGACCGCTGGTCCGGCATCGTCGCGCCGAGGGGGACACCGCAGCGCATCGTCGAGCAGTTGCA
>CAZULX010000469.1:0-3341 GCA_964621335.1 uncultured Streptomycetaceae bacterium | reverse complement strand
GTGGTCCAGCGCATCGGTGACGGGCTGCCGGCTTTCGGCATCGTCGCAGCGGTGATGGGCGTGGTGCACACGATGGCCTCGGTCGGGCTGCCGCCCGCCGAGCTCGGCATGCTGATCGCTAACGCGCTCGTCGGCACTTTCCTCGGCATCCTGCTCGCCTACGGCTTCGTCTCGCCGCTCGCGAGCGTGCTCGAGCAGAAGCTTTCGGAATCGACCAAGATGCTCGAGTGCGTGAAAGTGACGCTGCTCGCGAGCCTCAACGGCTATTCCCCCGCGCTCGCGGTGGAGTTCGGCCGCAAGGTGCTGTTTACCACCGAGAGGCCTTCGTTCTCCGAGCTCGAGACCCACGTGAAGCGCAAGCCCGCGTAACGCACGCGCGATTTCCAACACCGGACCTGAATACGCCATGGCCGACGACGCACAACGCCCGATCATCATCAGGCGCAAGAAGAGGAAGTCGGGCGGCGCCCACGGCGGCGCGTGGAAGATCGCGTACGCCGACTTCGTCACCGCGATGATGGCGTTCTTCCTGCTCATGTGGCTGCTCGGCTCCACGGCGAAGGGCGATCTCTCCGGCATCTCCGAATACTTCCGCACGCCGCTCAAAGTCGCGATGCAGGGCGGCGTCGGCACCGGCGACAGCTCGTCGATCGTCAAGGGCGGCGGCACCGATCTCACGCGCTCCAGCGGGCAGATCCGCAAAGGCGAGATTCCGGCGCCCAAGGCCGTGCTGAGCATCAAGGCGGCGCAGGCCGAGTATCAGCGTAACGAGCGCATCAAGCTCCAGGAACTGAAGCACCGCATGGAAGCCGCGATCGAGCGCAGCCCGACGCTGAGCCAGTATCGCAAGCAGCTGCTCCTCGACATCACCACCGAAGGCCTGCGCGTGCAGATCGTCGACGAGCAGAACCGGCCGATGTTCGCGATCGGCCGCGCCGAGCTCCAGCCGTACGCGCGCGAGATCCTGGTCGAGATCGGACGGGCGCTGGAAAAGGTGGAGAACAAGGTGAGCCTCGCCGGCCACACCGATGCGACGCCGTACGCTTCGGGCGAGCGCGGCTACAGCAACTGGGAGCTCTCGGCCGACCGCGCGAACGCTTCCAGGCGCGCGCTGGTCGCCGGCGGCATGCAGGACAAGCGCATCGTGCGCGTGGTGGGCATGGCCTCGGCGGTGCCGCTCGCGAAGGACGATCCGCAGAACGCCATGAACCGGCGCATCAGCCTGATCGTCATGAACCGCGAAGCCGAAAAAGCGGTGCAGAAGGAGACCGGCCCGATCGACATCGGCTCGGTCGAAGCCGCGCAGTCCACGCCGATCGCGAACCCGCAATGAGTGCTCGCCTCGAATTGAGGGCGGCGCGCCTGCCGCTTCCCCGCCTCGCGGCGGTGTATGCGATCAGCCTGCCGCTCGCATGGGCGCTCACGCCGCAGGCGCTGCCGTGGGAAGCCGGCGCCGCTTCGTTCGCCGTCGCCCTCGGCTGGATCCTCGGTCTCGCGCCGTGGTGGCTCGCGATCAACGCCTTTTTCGTCCCGGCGCTCGCGTGGGGGCTCACGTTCGAGCTTTCGCCCTTGTGGCCGCTCGCCGCGCTCGGCGTGCTGCTCGCCGTCTACGGCCGCATCTGGGCGAGCCGCGTGCCGCTTTTCTTCACGAGCGCCCGCACCCAGGACGCGATCGCGGCGCTGCTCCCGGCAGGGCAGCCGATCGCTTTCCTCGATGCCGGCTGCGGCGACGCGCGAGTGATCGCGAGTCTCGCCGAAGCAAGGCCCGAAAGCCGCTTCGAAGGCATAGAGCACGCGCTGATTCCGTGGCTCCTCGGCTGCTGGCGCTCCTGGCGCGACGAGGCGCAGTTCTACGTGCGCCGCGGCGACCTGTGGGGCCACGGGCTCACGCAGTACGACGTGGTGTACGCGTATCTCTCGCCGGCGGTGATGCCGCGTTTCTGGGACAAAGCGCAGCGCGAGATGCGCCCCGGCTCGCTCCTGGTGAGCGCTTTTCACGTGCCCGGCATGGCCGGAGGGCGCCACATCGACGTCGGCGACGCGATGAAAACGCGCCTCCACGTCTGCCGCATCGGCGGCGGGACGGTCGCGCCATGACGGTGAACCGCGAACCTGCGCACTGGATCCGCGAATTCGGGCGCACCGATCTTCCGGTCCTCGCCAAGAGCGTGGCGGAGCTCGCGCACATCTCGGGTGAATTCGAGAGCGCGACGACCCAGCACGTGGCGGAGGTCGTCATGCACGACCCGCTGATGACTTTCAAGCTGCTGCGCTATATCCAGCAGCGCAGGCGCAGGCAGATGGTCGACGTGACCACGATCGCGCACGTGCTGATGATGATCGGGCTCTCCCCGTTCCTCAGCCATTTCGCCGAGCAGGAAACGGTGCAATCGAGGCTCGGCCACCATCCCGCCGCGCTCGAAGGCGCCCTGGCGGTCGTCAGCCGCGCGCGCCACGCCGCGCTCTACGCGCGGGACTGGGCAGTCCTCAGGCACGACATCGAGATCGACGAGGTCACCACCGCGGCGCTACTGCACGATCTCGCCGAGCTCCTGCTCTGGTGCTTCGCTCCGCAGCAGGCGATGCTGATCCAGGAGCTCCAGCAGGAGCACCGGATGCGGAGCGAAGGCGCGCAGCGCGCGGTGCTCGGCTTCCCGCTGATCGCGCTCCAGCTCGAGCTCGCGCACGAGTGGCAGCTCCCCGAGCTGCTGTGCGACCTCATGGACGAGCGCCACGCGCTCACGCCGCGCTCGCTCAACGTGAGGCTGGCGGTCGCCGTCGCCCGCCACAGCGCGCACGGCTGGGACGACGCGGCGCTGCCGGACGATTTCGCCGCGATCGGCAGGCTGCTCGGTCTGACCCCCGAAGGCGCGCGCGAGCGCGTCCTCAAAGTCGCCGCCCGCGCCGACGCCGAGTCCGAGTGGTACGAGGTCCCGCCGGCCCCGGCGGCGCTCGAGACCGCCGAACCCCCCGCCACCACCGAATAAGCGGATAAACCGTAGGAGGGCAGGTTACGGAGGGGAACCTTCGGTTCCCCTCTGTTCGTCCACCGCTGCCTATCGGTGGCGCCGCCCGCCGACCGCGCCCCGCGACGCGGTTTGCACGGCAAGCCTTCAGTTGCGGGAAATGCGGTCGTAAACGCCCGGTATTCGAAGGGCTGCGGGCCGAAAGCGCCGCCGATAATGCCTGCAATCGATAGAGGCAGGCAGGCATGGCAGAAGACTCAGGACTGGAACGGACCGAACCAGCAAGCCCCAGGCGGCTGGAGCAGGCGCGCGAGGAAGGGCAGATCGCGCGCTCGCCCGAGCTTTCGGCGTTTGCCGTGCTGGTGGCGGCGCTGG
>CAZULX010000468.1:0-5646 GCA_964621335.1 uncultured Streptomycetaceae bacterium | reverse complement strand
GCGCGAGCCTGCTGGGTTTATTCCAGATGCATGGCGAAAGAGCAGGTCTTTCGATTACGGCCGAAACCGGCAGTGCTTGAGCTAAAATCCACCGGCGGCCGCGCGAGGAGTTCCGGTTACCGGCCCAGTATCCCCTTGAGGCGGTCCTTGATCGAGTCTTTCGCGTCGCCTGCGCCGGACGGCTGCGCGGCGCCCGGAGCGCGCTTGAGGATCTCGTCCGTCAGCCGGCTTTTCGCGAGATCGGTGACCATGCCCGCGAAGTCGATCGACCACTGCGGGGAATCGAGCGCGCCGGTGAGCTTCACCGGCACTGTGAGGCCGGCGAGATCGGCGGCGTCGCGGCCGCCCTGGCCCTTGGCGGTGGCGACGAGCGTCGCTTTCAGCACGTAGTCCATGCGGTCGTTTCCGATGTCGATATCGCCCGCGCCGGCAACGCGCAGCAGCGGCGATTTCATCGAAAGGTCCTGGTTGTGCGCAACACCGTTCTTCACTTTGAAGCTCGCCTTGAGCTCGGTGAAATCGGTCTTCTCCGTTTTGCTCGAGCTCTGGGCCTGCTGACCGCGCAGTTGTTGGATTTTCGTTCGCGCGGAGTAGATCGTGCCCGCGACGTCCATGCCTTTGATCGAGCCGTCCGCGAGATTGACCGAGGCCGTGCCCGCGAGCGCTTTCTTGAGCGCGGCCAGCGTCGCCCCGCGCGTGGTCAGGTCCACGTGCACCGTGCCTTTGCCTTCGAGGGTGTCGATTTGCGCCGCGTCGCGCAGCAGCGGGCCGATAGCGACGCCGGTGAGGCTCTGCCGTATGGCAAACACCGCGTTGTCGGCCGCCTGCGCGGAAAGCGCGCCTTCAAGCGTGCCCTGATAGAGCTGCGCCGCGATCGGCGAGATGTCTAGCCTGCCGCCTGCGACTTTGACCCCGGCGCGCACCTGCGAGCTCCTGAGATTGAGGAGCGTCAACTTGCCGACCCTGATGTTGCCGGAGGCGTCGATGCCCTTCAGTGCCGACAGATCGATCTTGTCGTCCTTCGCGCCGGTCTTCGCATCGCCGCCGCTTTTCTCCTGTTTCGCCGCAGGCGCTTTTCCGGGAGGCGCTTTGCCCATGAGGCGATCGGCGTCGAGCTGGTCGGCGTCGAGGTCGAAGGTGAGCGCGAGCGGTGAAAAGCGCGAGATCGCCGCTTTTCCGTTCACGCTCGAATCGTCGAGCTTGCCCGAGAAGTTGAGGCCCGCGGTCTTCTTGTCGAGGTCGGCAGTGAGCGCGCCGCTCAACTGTGCTTTGTAGGCGCGGCCTTCGCCCTGGCTCTCGATCTCGGCATCGATGGGGCCGGCTTTGACCGCGCCGTAAACGCCCTTCACGCCGCCGACCGTGATTTTCGCGGCGAGCTTGCCCTTGTCATCGGTCGTCCGAGCGTCGATCACGAGCTTGCCCCCTTCGACCTTGTCTCGCGTGAGGGCGAGCTGCGGTGCGTCGAGCCTCACGCTGACCTCGCCAAGCGCGCGCCTCGCTTTCACGGCGACGCCGAGCGCATCGGCGATGTACTCCCCGCTCGCCATGCGCGCTTCGACGTTGCCTTTGACCGTTGCGTTGAGGCCGCGCAAATCCCCGTATGCGCCTTTGGCCGAGAGGTCCAGGCCGTCGAGCTTGTAGACGCTGCGCTCCAGATCGAAAGTGAGCCGGGCCGTGAGACGCGTGTCGAGCTCCGCCTTGTCCTTGTCGGAGGCGATCTTCGCGCTGAAATCGACCGGCGTCGCGACGCCGCTCGTGACGCGCCCGGTTTTCAGGTCGAGTCCGGAGAGCCGATAGCGCGTGCCCGCGGCCTGGTCGGAGTACGTCACGTCGGCGTTCGCGATCTCGACGCGAGCGATGTCGACCTTGACCGGCGTATCGGGCGCCTCGTCGGGCTGTGGGGGCTTGGCGGCACCGGTGAGGTCGTCGAAGTTCATGCGGCCCGCGCGGTCTCGCTCGATGGTGAGGCGCAAGCCTTTCACCTCGACGGCGTCGACGATCACTTCCCTGGAAAGCAGCGGCAGCACTTTCACCGATATGTGCGCCGATTCGAAGCTTGCGAACGGGCGGGTGCTGCGCGGCTCGGACAGCGACGCCTGCCCGAGCTTCGCGCCGATCGAGGGGTAGAGCGAGAGCGCGAGGTCTCCCGGGAGTTGCAGCGTGCGGCCGGTCTTGCGCTGGACGGTGTCGACGATCCGGGCTTTGTAATCGTTGGGATCGAAAGTCGCCGCGACGTAGGCGACGACGAGGCCCGAGATGACCGCGATGGTTGCGAAGCCGACGGCGATCCACTTGATCGCCTGAACCAGCACGTGCCGCCACTTTTCGATGTTCTCCTCCTGAATCTATTGCAGGCGGCGCCGCGTCAGAGCGCTCTCCTGTCCTGCGCGATGAGGACCGTGGCCCCCTGTGGCGCCAACAGCTCGTGGCGGGTCGCCGCGGGCACGTGCAGCATGCAGCGCCGGCTCACGGCCATGGGCTCGCCGTCGAGCTCGGCCTCGAGCTCGCCGTCGACGACGAAAGCGAGCTGCTCGTTGTCGCGCCTGTAATTCTTCAGCACCGCGCCCGGCTCGAAGCGCAGGAGCATCACGTGCAGGCGCTCGCCGGTGAGGAGCTTGCCCCTTATGCGCGGCGGCAGCCGCAGGTCGGCGTCGAGCGTCACTTCGGCGCTGGCGGGCCCGGACCATGCGTCCGCTTCGTCGTCCATGTCGTAGACGTAGCGCTTCCCGGGTCCCGGCGGCAGGTGCCGCGATTCCTCGATCGCGCCCGAGGTCGTCTGCCGCGGCTCTTGCGAGCGGTTGCCGTAGCCGGCGAAGCAGTTCGGGCCGTCGTATCTGCCGTCGACGGGAGGGCCGATGATGCCCGAGCGCGAGTCCTTGATCGCGAGGAACACCAGGTCGTCGTCGGGACACGCGAGGCCCGTGTGCACGACGCCGCCCGGCGTGTGCAGTATGGTGCCGGGCCGGGCGAACACGCGGTCGCCTTCGATGTCGCTCATCATCGTGCCGTGGAGGATGTAGTTGAATTGCTCGTTGGGGTGGCTGTGGGCTTTCGCGCCGGTTCCGCGCGCCTGCCTGCCGAGCGTGCAGATGATGTGCTCCCCGCTCAGGACGGCGCCTACGGTCGACGACTTGCCGGTGTCGAGGCTAGGCCCGGACAGCAGGCGCTTCGCCGTGACTTTCAGGCTCGTCGTGCCTTCGGGCACGCGCTCGAGCAGTGCGAAATCGTAGACGTGCTGCACGGCCGTGGTCGTTTCGTCGCCTTCTCTCATCGCCTTCTCGCCTCTCCCTGTCATCGCGTCGTTCAATCCAGCCTCACACCGAGCCGGCGGCCCGTGTCGCCCCATTTGACGTATTCCGCCCTGATCACTTTCGCGAACTCCGCGGGCGTGTTCGCAACGACGTCGTTGCCCTGGGCGACGAACGTCTGCCGCGCATCCGGCGCCTTCGCGATGCCCGCGATCTCGCCGTGGAGCTTCTGTACCACGGCCCGCGGCACTTTCGCGGGCGCCATGAAACCGTACCAGATGATCGCCTCGTACCCCGGCACGCCGGATTCCGCGATCGTGGGCAGATCGGGCATCGCTTCGGTGCGCCGGGAGCCCGACTGCGCGATCAGCCGCAGGCGCCCGGACTTCCAGAGGCCTTGCGTCGAGAAGAGATTGCTCAGGCCGACCTGGATCTCGTTGCCGATCTGCGCCGCGGTGTAAGCGGCGACGCCCTTGTAAGGTACGTGCGTCATCCGTATGCCGGCCATCGAGCCGAGCAGCTCGGTAGACAGGTGCGCGATGCTCCCGGCGCCCGAAGATCCGTAGTTGAGCTTGCCCGGGTTCGCTTTCACGTGCGCGACGAACTCCTTCACCGTTTTCGCCGGCACCGAAGGATGCACCATCAGGCCCATGGGCGCGGCTATCAGGAGCGTGATCGGCGCGAAATCCTTCACGTCGTAAGGCAGGCCCTGTTTCAGCGCGGCGCTGATGACGAAGTGACCGAGACGACCAGCAGCGTGTGACCGTCGGGGGTCGCCTTCGCCACGAGATCGGCGCCGACGACGCCCGCGGCCGCGGGACGGTTATCGACGACCACCGGTTGACCGAGTTTTTCCGAAAGCTTCGCGCCGATGTAGCGTGCGGTCACGTCGGTCCCGCCCCCCGGGGCGAACGGAACGACAAGCCGTATCGGCTTGCTCGGATACGGTTGCGCCGCGGGGGCGCCTTGCGCCGCGAGCACCGC
The DNA here is from genome assembly GCA_964621335.1 of uncultured Streptomycetaceae bacterium. Classification (GTDB taxonomy): domain Bacteria; phylum Pseudomonadota; class Gammaproteobacteria; order Burkholderiales; family SG8-41; genus JAQGMV01. The sequence goes on along the minus strand of CAZULX010000468.1, from coordinate 1,414 downwards.
GAATGCCGCGAATGCCGCGAGCGCAGCCGGCAACAGCGCCGGGAGCGGTCTTCTTTTCACATGTCCCTCCGATGGCTCGTGCCTCGCAGTCGATTGTAGCCCGGGTGCGAGGTTGACAACGCGTAAGCGATCGCGCAGTTTGCCGGGGCGTCCCCGTACCTCATCGGCAAAGGACTTCGGCATCAAGACCGATCCCGATTCGCCGCGCATGCGCAAAGCGCGGCCCGAGCGCAGCTGCCGCAAAAAGTGACGACTCCCGAAGGAGTGATGAAAAGGGGTGATGAACGGCTGCGCGCGCGTTACACCAGCTCCGCGGTGCGGGTCGCCTGCCACGCCGTCGCCCGGATCGACGACCACACCGGTATGCCGAGCTCACGCTCGAGGTCGGGGATGATCGCGCGCGTCGGCAGTTGCGAGCACGCGATGAACATCGCGTCGATTCCCGGCGACATCACGTCACGCGCGCGCTGCGCAATCTGTTCCGGCGTGATCGCCGCGAGCTCGTCGACGGTTTCGGCGCTGAAGGTGGAAAGCGTCTCGACGACGATGCCGGCGGGCTCGAGAAAAGTCTTCAGCCGCTCGTTGACGGCATCCTGATAGGGCGTGATGAGCGCGATCTTGCGCGCTCCGATATCCTGAAGCACGGCGCCCATCGAGCTCGCGGTGGTGACCACGCGCTTGCCGGTGATGGCCGCGAGGTCGACGGCGACCTGCGCGTCGCGCCCGGGCCCCGCCATGAAACCGGCCGCGGTGCAGCCGTAGACGACGAGATCGATCTCGTCGTCAGCGAGCGCTCTCGCGAGCACCGTCGCCTGCGCCAGGTACTCGGGCAGGGTTTCCGGCGTGAGCATGCCCTTGCCGCGCGGAATGCCGATCCTGCGGCAGCTGCTGCCTTCGGGCAGCCACGCCAGGAGCTCGTGCTCCATGGTCGTATTGTTGGCAGGGACCATGAGGCCGATCGAAAGCGCGTGGTCTTCCATCGTCTTCTCCGAGTTCAAAAGCCGAAGAGCTTCGCCGGATTGTCGACCAGCACCTTGCGGCGTGTCGCTTCGTCCGGTATCCACTCGCCGAGCAGATTGTAGAGCCTCACGTTCCCGACCTTGTCCGCGAACGAAAGATGCGGATGGTCGGTGCCCCAGATCAGCCGGTCGGGCACGCTCTTCGTGAGCGCGCGCACCATTTCGGTCGAGCCCGCGAACTGCGGCGCTTCGGCGAAGCGGTACGGACCGGTGAGCTTGAGCCAGCAGCGCCCGTTCTGCGCGAGCTCGATCATGTCATCGTACCCCGGCTGGCCCGCGCCGTCCTTCGCCAGGAACATGCCGATGTGGCACAGAATGTAATCGATCTCGAGCTCGCGCAGAAGCGGCATCATCGCCTGCGTGAGCCATGCGGGACCCAGGAATTCGAGGACCCA
>CAZULX010000467.1:0-7981 GCA_964621335.1 uncultured Streptomycetaceae bacterium | reverse complement strand
GCTGGAGCCTTACATGAAGCCGCACCACTTCGCGATCGGATCGATCAACTCGCCGATGCAGTGCATGATGAAAGAGATCTGCGCGCAATGCCTGCAGCCGCACGTCGATCCGAAAACCGGCCAGACGACTTACGTGTTCTCATGCTTCAACCAGGACCAACCGCTCGACAGCGTCGACTGGCGCGCGCTCGAAGCGAGGCTGCGCCAGAACGGCGCCCAGGAGAAGCTCACCGCCGAGTGGATCGACCACTGCCTGGTAGAGCTCGGAGCGCGTCAAATGCAGAGAATCTAGCTAGTTGTATGCCACCGGTGACGTTGAACGCAGACGAACGTTTGCAGGTGGAATCGTTGGCGCGGTCGCGCTCGATGTCTGCGGCGCTCGTGATCTCGACGACGATAAGCAGCCTCCGCTTGATCGCCTACGATGTGGGCCAAGGCCATCTCGCAGACTTCCCGTGAATAGTTCGTGCAAGCGCAACAGGATGGATCCATCTGTTCATGCGCATCATTCCGGTAATGCATGCTCGCCGCGCCCGCGGCCGTAGCGGATCCACTTCTCGAATTCGACCAGCGCGAAAGCGACGAGTGCGACAGCGGCCATGCGCAGCCACGACTCGGCCCCGAGCGGCGCACTATGAAAAAGCGTGTTCATCACCGGCGCGTACGTGAACAGCAGTTGCGCGCCGATCATGGCGAGTGCGCCGAAGACGGCCCATGTGTTCGAGAAAAAGCCGATCGAGAACGGCGAATGATTGAGCGAGCGGCAGTTGAACAGGTACGCGATCTCGACGAGCACGATCACATTCACGACGGCGGTGCGGGCGGCCGCGAGTGTCTCGCCTGCCATGTTCATCTCCCACAGGAACAGCCAGTAAGCGCCGCCCAGCATGACGAGCGACACGAGGCCCGTGCGCATGACGAGCGCGAACGTGAGCAGCGGACGCTTCGGGTCGCGGGGCGGGCGCTGCATAAGGCCGGGCTCCTTGGGCTCGAAGACGAGCATGAGCCCGAGGAATATGGCCGTCGTCATGTTTATCCAGAGAAGCTGCACCGGCACGATGGGCAGCGTGATGCCGAGAAGAATCGCCGTGAGCAGTATGAGCGCCTCGCCGCCGTTCGTCGGCAGCGTCCAGACGATGAACTTGGTGAGATTATCGAAGACCCCGCGCCCCTCCTCGACTGCCGCTTCGATGGTGGCGAAGTTGTCGTCGGTGAGGACCATGTCGGCCGCGCCTTTCGCCACGTCGGTGCCGGTGATGCCCATTGCGACACCGATGTCAGCCTGCTTGAGCGCGGGCGCGTCGTTCACGCCATCCCCGGTCATCGCGACCACGTGCCCGCGCGATTGCAGCGCGCGCACGAGGCGCAGCTTCTGTTCCGGCGCGACGCGCGCAAAAACCGCCGCACGCTCGGCCGTTTCCGACAGCTTCTCGTCCGGGATCGATTCGAGCTCGCGTCCGGCGACGGCCACGAGCTCCCCATCGGCTTCATCCCCTTTCAACCCGATCTGGCGCGCAATCGCGCGTGCGGTAATGAGGTGGTCGCCCGTAATCATCTTGACGGCGATCCCCGCCTCCTGGCATTTGCGCACGGCCTCGATCGCCTCCGGACGCGGCGGATCGATCATCGCCTGTAAGCCGAGGAAAGTGAGTCCCTCCGCGACGTGCGGGTGCTCGAGCCTCGAATGATTCGCGTCGGTGTGACGACGGGCGAACGCGAGCACGCGCAAGCCCCGCGCCGCCATCGCTTCTACCGCGCGGCGCACGGCATCCGCGCCGAGCGGCGCGATACCGCCGTGCGCGTCCAGCGCATCGCTGCAGCGCTCGAGGAGGCGCTCGACGGCCCCCACCTTGTAGATCACGCGGCCTGCGGGTGCCTCGTGCAGCGTCGCGTGAAACATGTGCTCGGATTCGAACGGGATCACGTCGAGGCGCGGCGCGGCGGAATGCGTGTCGGCGTGTACGAGCCCGGCTTTCTCGCCGGCCACGATCAGCGCCGCCTCGGTGGGGTCGCCCTGGACCTGCAGGCGCCCGTCTTCGCCGCGCGTCACCTGCGAGTCGTTGCAGAGGACGCCGGCACGCAGGCATTCGGCGAGCGCCGGATGCTCCGCGATATTCACCGGCGCACCGTCGAGACGGATTTCACCGTTCGGCTCGTAGCCCACACCCGTCACTTCGAAAAACGCGCCACCTGTGAAGATCTCGCGCACCGTCATCTGGTTCTCGGTGAGCGTTCCGGTCTTGTCCGAGCAGATGACCGTCGTGCTGCCGAGCGTTTCCACCGCCGGGAGCTTGCGGATGATCGCGCGGCGCCGGGCCATGCGCGCAACGCCGATCGCCAGCACGATGGTGACTGCGGCGGGCAAACCCTCCGGTATGGCGCCGACGGCGAGCGCGACCGCGGCCATGAACATATCGAGCAGGCTCTCGCCGCGTGCTGCCCCGATCGCGAAAGTGCCTGCCGCGAGCGCGAGTATCGCCCAAACGAGAAGGCGGCTGAATTGAGCGATCTTGCGTGTAAGCGGCGTGGCAAGGTCGACCGCTTCCGAAATGAGCGTTGCGATGTGCCCGGTTTGGGTGCTGTCGCCGGTCGCGCAGACGACGCCTTCACCGTAGCCCGCCGTCACCAGCGTGCCGGTGTAGGCCATGTTCCTGCGGTCCCCGAGCAGGGTGTCGGCTGCGACTGCTTCGAGCGCCTTGTGCACGGGCACGGATTCTCCGGTGAGCGCCGACTCGTCCACCTGCAGGCCTTTTACATGCACGAGGCGCGTATCCGCGGCGACGCGGTCTCCCGACTGGAGCAGCACCACGTCTCCCGGCACGAGCGCGTCGGAGTGCACGCGCTGCTTGCGCCCGTCGCGCCGCACGGTCGCATCGGTCGTCACCAGATTCGCGAGCGCCGCGATGGCTTTCTCGGCTTTCGCTTCCTGCAGGAAGCCCACGAGCGCGTTCACGATCACGACGCCGAAAATGACGCCCGAATCGACCCACTCGCCGAGAACGGCGGTCACTGCCACTGCGGAGAGCAGGATGTAGACGAGGGGCTGATTGAACTGCTGGAGGAACTTGAGCCAGGGCGGCGTGCCGCGGTGAGCGGCGATGCGGTTCGGGCCGAACTTCTGCTGCCGCTCGGCTGCTTCAGCCGCGCCGAGTCCGCGCGTTACGTTTACCGCAAGGTCCGCGGTGAGCTCGTCGATCCCCAGCGCGTGATAGTGAAGTCCGTTGTCGGCCATTTAGAACGCTGTCCCCAGTTTCGGCTTTGAAAGACCTGCAAACGGCGTGCAGGCACGCGCCGCGCCTACGACATGCCCCGCCTCGATCGCACTGTAGACGGGTTCGCGTGGGACTATTTGATCCAGATCAAGCACTCCCTCGCCAGGGCCTGGAGCACGGCCTCGAAGAACGGCACGTCCTCGTATCGTTCGTTCAACGACCTGCCCGCGTACTCCACCGTCGCCCTCAGCCGCAAGACCGCGTTGGAGCCGAGGGTCGTGGCGCGCCCCCATTCCGGGCAGAATCAGGCATGCGAGAAGAAGAGCTGCGACAGGTTCTGCTGGTGAAGGCAATGGAGGAGACCGATCCGGACGGTGTCCTTATTCCAATGGGGGACCGGATCGCCGCATCGCGCGAGGCGAAACGCAATGTCGTCGCGTCCGAAGCGCCGCCGGACGTGCTGCTCGCCGCGCGCGCCCGAACGCTGTTGCCGCGGATCGTTGGGCGTCACGCGTTTGTTCAAACAGTTCTCGCGCTGGTAAGTGGTCCCGCGTGGATGCGTTGGCTGCTGATCGCGCTCTCGCTCATCGCCGGCGTCGGGCTCTCTGCGCTGGACGGCACGCAGCGCATCAACATCCTCTCGTTCCCGCTGCTCGGGCTGGTGCTGTGGAACCTCGCGGTGTATGCGGGCATCGCCATCGGCGCGGTTCGAAGCTCTGCTCCCGCCGGCAGGAAGGGCCGGTGGTTTTCAGGTCTGCTCGCGGACCTGGGTGTGGCCCAGGTCTCGCGCAGGGTCGCCCGGTCGCGAGTGTTCGACGTGCCGCTCTCGGAAGCGCTGGGCCGATTTACCCGGGAATGGTACGAGGCGGCAAAGCCGTTGCTCGTGTTACGCGCGACCCGGGTACTACACCTGTGTGCCGCCGCCGTGGGCATCGGACTCATCGCAGGTCTGTACCTGCGCGGAATCGCGTTCGACTACCGCGCGGGTTGGGACAGTACGTTCCTCGACCCGCCACAGGTGCGCGCGCTTCTGGCGGTGCTGTACGAGCCGGCACTGACGCTCACGGGGATCGCCCTTCCGGACGCCGCTCATCTCGCGACAATCCGCTGGCGCAACGGCGGCGACGGAGAGAGCGCCGCGCAATGGATCCACCTCCTCGCCGCAACGGCCGCGGCGTTCGTCGTCGCGCCGCGGCTGCTGATGGCGCTGCTCGCCACCGTGGCGATCACGCGCTGGTCGCTGCACGCACCTGTGCCGCCGGACCTGGAGAGGTACTACCGCACGGTTTTCACAGCATCCGGACCCGGAGAGCGCAGCGTCGTGCATGTGGTTCCATATGCGTATGAGCCGAAGCCGAACACGCTCGCCCGGTTGCGCACTTTGCTTGCCCGCGAGCACGGGGAGCACCTCGCCGTGGAGATGCAGCCGCTCGTGCGTTACGGCGACGAAGAACTCTTCCTCTCGAGCTTGCGCGAGAGCGAGGGCGCTCCCCCTGAGACCCTCGTCATCCTGACGAGCCTCGCCGCCACACCCGAGGACGAGAACCACGGCGCGCTCATTGCGGAGGTGCGTGACTGGCTCGCCGCGGCGAGTCCGCGCACGCAACTGCTGGTGGTCGTGGACGAAGGCCCATACGCCGGCCGAATGTCCTCGCAAGGCGGTGCTCAAAATCGCGTAGACGAGCGGCGCTGCGCGTGGCAGGAATATATCTCCGCGCGGGGCGTGCACGCATGCCTCGCTGACCTGTCGCAATGACGCAGGCACCGGACGCGGCCACGCTCAATCTGAGCCTGGTGTCCCACACGAATGTGGGCAAGACCGCGCTCATGCGTACGCTCACGCGGTGTGACATCGGAGAGGTCGCTGATCGCCCTCACGTGACCGAGCGCGCGGAAGGCCATTCCCTGCTCGAGACCGCCGAGGGAGACGTGCTGCGTCTGTGGGACACGCCGGGGTTCGGCGACAGCGTGCGCCTGCTGAAGCGCCTGCGCATGAGTGGCAATCCGATAGGCTGGCTGCTCACCCAGGTATGGGACCGGTTCGCCGATCGGCCTTTCTTCTGCAGCCAGCAGGCGATCAGCAACGTACGCGACGAAAGCGACGTCGTGCTCTACCTCGTCAACGCGGCCGAGGATCCCACATCGGCGGCTTACGTCGAGGCGGAGCTCGAGATTCTCGCGTGGATCGGCAAGCCCGTGCTGCTGCTGTTGAACCAGATGGGGCCCGCGCGCTCGCGCGAGGCGGAGGCAGCAGAGGAGGCGGCGTGGAGCGCGCATCTCGCCGCGTTCGTGCCTGCGCGCGAATCGATCGGGCTCGATGCGTTCGCCCGCTGTTGGGTGCAGGAGGATCGGCTGCTCGCCGCTTTGCGCGCGCTGCTCCCGGAAGCGCAGCAGCCGGCGTTAAAGCGGCTGCGCGAGACATGGCGGTCGCAAAACCTTCAGGTGTTCGAGGCGTCAATGAAGGCTGTCGCGTCCCAGCTCGCTGCTGCGGCGAGTGATCGCGAGGCGCTCGAAGAGGGCGGGCGCGTGAGCGGTTTAGCGCGCAAGGCCACCCGATGGCTGGCCTCACTCGCGAGCGAAAGCGAGAAGCCGGATCCGGTCGTCGGGCACGGCATGAACGCGCTCGCGAAGCGCCTCGACCAGCAGGTGCGCGAGAACACCGACCGGCTGATCGCGCTTCACGGGCTCTCGGGCCGGGCGAAGGCGGAAATCCCCGCGCGCATGGCGGGCGCCTTCGACGTGACCACGCCGGCCGACGTCGGCACGACGGGAGCTCTCGGCGGCATGGCGACGGGCGCTCTGGGCGGGCTCGCCGCGGATCTGTCGGCGGGGGGCCTTACGTTCGGCGCGGGGGCGCTGATCGGCGGCATCGTCGGCGCGCTCGGTGGGGCCGGCGCCGCGAAGGCCTATAACCTTGTCACCGGAATCGAGAGAGGCCTCGTGCGCTGGTCTCCGGATTTTCTTTCCCATCGACCCGCGGCGGCATTGCTGCGTTATCTGGCCGTCGCGCACTATGGCCGCGGGCGCGGCGATTGGGTCGAGGGCGAGTATCCCGCCCACTGGCGGGTCGTGGTGGATAGCGTCGTCCAGCAGTATCGCGGGCAATTCGATGCCGCCTGGACGCTTGCGGAGCAGGGCGCATCCGAGGCGGAGCTCACCGCGCAGCTGGAGCCGGCGTTCCGGGCGGCAGCGCGCGAGACGCTGGTGCGGCTGTATCCGCAAGCCGCCGGAATATTTGACGGGCCCAGACCATTATGACCATAATGATCGCTATGGTATTGCCTCAACGAGATCCCAAGTGATTACCGAGACCAACGCAGTCGCTTTTCGGCAGAACCTTGGCGAAATGATCAGCCAGGTCCAGTTCCGCAAGGACAGCATTGTTATAACGAAAGACGGGCGTCCGGTCGCGGCGCTGATCGACGCCAAAACGTTCGAGCGCATCCGCCGCATGCAGGAGCGATTCGACGCGCTGTCGGCGCGTATCGCCGAGGCCTACGCTCTGGTGCCCGAGGAGGAAGGGGGAGCCGAAATCAAGCAAGTCGCCGCACAAGTGCGCGCCGAGCTCGGTGCCGAACGCGGCGGGGCAAAGCCTTCGCGCAAGCGCAAGAAAGGCTGATCGTTGCCGACGTTGCGGGTGGTGCTGGACACGAATGTCCTGGTGTCCGGCGCCGCCTATCCTTCCAGCATTCCGGGGCGAATTCTCAGCGCATGGCGTCAGGGCGCACTGGAGGTGACTCTCTCGCAGTACATCCTCGACGAGGTCGCCCGCGTTCTGCCGCGTCTCAACCATCGGCTGAAGTGGGAGGCCAAGGATTTCGCTGACTACGTCGACATCCTGTCGCTGCAGGCCGATCTCGTGGAACCGCAGCCGCTGGACGGCGAAGCTGCTCGTGACGCTGCGGACATACCGGTGCTTGGCACCTTGCTCGCGGCAAAGGCAGACTACCTCATTACCGGCGATGACGATCTGCTGGCCTTAGCGGCACACTATTCGATCGTTTCGCCTGCGGAATTCTGGCGTAAGCACGGTGGGTGACGACGGGCAGCGAGATCGGCTCACCGTTCACCGCGGGCGCGAGACCGAGAAGGCCATAGCCTGGCTGGAGCAGGAGCGGGTGGGATTCCAGTGGGTGACGGAGGCGTTGAGTGAAGTTGAAGGCGCCGGACCCCGCACCGTCTCGCTTCAGCACGATTGAACAGAGCGGGTGGTTGTGCGATAGAGTATCTTCCCGGACGTTGTCGGTTGCATTGCCGCCGGCGATCCGCACGAAGAGCATGCCGCTAAAAACAAAGAAGGAAATCGAAATGACTAACGAAACCCACCACCATCACGACGGCAAACGCGTAGAAGACTTCCGCCTCATCACGGGCGCGGGCAGGTATGCCTCCGACTGGAGCGCCCCCGGCCAGCTCTACGGGCATTTCGTGCGCAGCGACCGCGCGCACGCCGAGATCGTCTCGGTCGATACGAAGGCCGCGGCCGCCGCTCCGGGTGTGAAGGGCGTGTTCACGGGCGAAGACGCGGTGAAAGCCGGGTACACCAGGGCGCCGCATACCATGCAGTTCGTCGGCAAGAACGGCATGAAGGCGCTGGCCCCGGACCGCCCGGTGCTCGCGCACGGGAAGGTGCGCTTCGTCGGCGAGGCCGTCGCATTGGTCGTCGCCGACACCGCCGGCGCCGCGGCGGATGCCGCCGACCTGGTCGAAGTCGAGTATCGCGACCTCCAGAGCGTCACCGATCCCGAAGGCGCACTCGAAGCCGGTGC
>CAZULX010000466.1:0-2626 GCA_964621335.1 uncultured Streptomycetaceae bacterium | reverse complement strand
AGCCGCGCGCCCGTCGTCGCCCCAGAATTTCGAGCGTGCGTTCAAGCTCGGCCAGTCGACCAGCGTTTCGGTGAACCCGCGCGCTTTCCAGTCCGCCGCACGCCGCGTCAGATACTCCTTGATGTGATAACGGAACGTCGGCGCGAGCTGCTGCTGCTGTACGGTCGACACGTCGAGGCTCATCGGCGGCTCGACGATGCCATTCGCCAGCGCGACGCAATAATCGATCGGCTGCATCGTTCCGGTGCCGAAAACCTTGCCGGGCGCGAACTCGGTCGGCACGATCGCCGCGGCGAATTCCCCGAAGAGCGGCTGCCCGTCTGCATCGAGACGGAACAGGATGTCCGGCATGAACACCGGAACGAGTCTCGCGAGCGCGCGCCGGAAATCGACTTTCATCGGCTCGATCTCGGGGTCGGGCGTCCACAGCGGATCGGAGGATTCCACGAGCGTCGCGCCGAGCTTCTTTCCGAGGATCTCCTTGATCTCCCGTGCAGCGGCCGTGGTGATCGGCTCCGCGGCTTTCACGCCCGGGTTCAGCATCGATTCACGCACGATGCCGATGCGTTTGCCTTCGAGCGTAGCCGACGCTCGCACGTGGCACGCGTAACCTTCGCTCAATACCGACGAGCGCGGCACCGTGGTGTAGGGGTCGCGCGCATCGTAATAGCCTTCGACCGGATCCTTCAGCGCGTCGAGGACCTTCGCGCAGTCGGCGAGCGAGCGCGCGAGGATGCCGGTGCGGTCGCAATAGATGTCCGCGCCGATCGCACCGCCGTCGAAGCCCAGCATCGCCTTGTGCGGCAGGATGAGCGCGCACGCGTTGTGATTCGACGGCCCGCGGCACGAGGCGCGCGTCTCCTCGCCGAGGCTCGCCATCACCAGGTTCGCGCTCACCGACACGGCCGAGCCCGAGCTCGATCCGAGCGAGGCCGCGCGCGTGGTGTCGTAGACGTTGGACGGATTGCCGGCCCACGAGCTGCGCTGGTAGCCGAGCACCGAAGGCAGCACCTTGTCGGGCGTGTGGCGCCCGCCCGGATTTCCGGCGCGGCCGTTGTATTCGGTATTCACCGCTTTGGCATAGACGATCGCGCCTTTCTTGCGAAGCTGATCGACGAGCACGTGATCGCGCGCCGGAAAATCGATGTCGTAGCGCGCGTCGCCGCCGCCGGTGGTGCGCATGTCTTTGGTGTCGAAAGGATCCTTGAACGAGAAGACGACGCCGTAAAGAGGCAGCTCGTCGAGCGGCGGGTTGCATCCGTGCTTCGAATCGAACTCGGCCGCCTGCTCGAGCGCGTCGGGTTGCTGCCGGAAGTTCTCGCATACGGGCGGCGCGCCGGCGGGCAGCGGTCCCGCTGAAGGATGCCGGTCGTAATCGCCGCGGCACGTGACCGAGCGCTCGCCGCGGATATTGAGCGTTGCCAGCGCGTTCAACTGCCCGGCGTTCGGTTTGCCGACGATCATACCGTATTGCTGCTGGACCGCAGGATCCGAGGCGGTCGGTTCCATGCGGCCGAACTCGAGCGGGGGGCCCTGGTATTTTTCGAGGTCGGGCAGCAGCGCGGAGGCTTTGACCGTCTCGGTCGAAAAGCGCAGCGGCGCGCCCGCGCGCACGGTGCCTTTTACTTCCGCCACCGGCGCGCCGTCTTTGGTGACGAGCAGGCTCGGGACGCCGTTGAAGGCTTTCGCGCGCGCGATGTAGTGCTGGACGACCTCGACGCACGTGATCTGCCCCGCGCGGATCGCTTCGTGCAGCTCGGCTATGGTCGCTTCTTCGAGTTGAAATCTCGTTTGGTCCGGCATTACCACTGTCCTCCTGTGTGCCCCGTACCGAGGCAGGCAGCCCATGCTAAGGTATGTCGGCAACCCCGCGGGAGGGAGCCATGGATCGTGTTCTGCTTCAAATGTCTTCACGCATTGCGGCAATCGCCACGGCATTGCTCCTGACGGCGAGCCCGGCGATTGCACAAACCTATCCGCACAAGCCCATACGCGTCGTGCTTCCGTTTCCGCCGGGCGGCGGCACCGATTCTCTGGCGCGGGTCATCCTGCCGAGGATGGGCCAGGCGCTGGGCCAGTCGCTCGTGATCGACAACCGGCCGGGCGCAGGCGGCACCCTCGCCGCCGAAATTGTCGCCCGGTCCGCACCTGACGGCTACACGCTCTTCATGGGTTCGTCCACCGGGGTTACGGCCGCGCCGAGTCTGTACAAGCTCGCGTACGACCCGATCAGGGACTTCGCGCCGATAACGCAGTTTGCCACGGCATCGTTCATTCTGGTCGTGCACCCCTCGCTGCGGGCGGCCACCGTGAGCGAGCTCGTCGCGCTCGCCAAAGGCAAGCCGGGCACGCTTCGCTACGCCTCCGGCGGCATCGGCAGTCCCCTGCATCTTGCGGCCGAGTTGTTCAAAAGCCGCGCCGGCGCGGATATCGTGCACGTGCCCTATAAGGGCGGTGCTGCCGCGGCCAGGTCGGTGCTTTCCGGTGAGGCGCACATGATCTTCGGCAGCGTTGCTGCTTCGCTGCCGCACGTGCAGGCCGGCAGGTTGAGGGCGCTGGCAGTGACGGGCCTGGCACGCGTGCCGCTCCTGCCCGAGCTTCCGACCATGGTCGAGTCGGGTTTCCC
>CAZULX010000465.1:0-5656 GCA_964621335.1 uncultured Streptomycetaceae bacterium | reverse complement strand
CTGTAGCGGTAGCGATCCGGCGAGAACGACTGCGCGATCACCGCCTTCAACTGTTCCGGCCCGCGTGCCGCGACGTGTATGCCCTGGAATCCGCCCCAGGAGATGCCGAACATGCCCACCTGACCGTCGCTCCACGGCTGCTCGGCGATCCAATTCAGCGCCTCGACCGTATCGAGCGTCTCATCCCCGATTGCGAACGTGCCCTGCACACCGTCCGAATCGCCGGACCCGCGGATGTCGATACGCATGCAGGCATACCCGTGGCCGGCGAAGTAGCGGTGATGCATCGCATCGCGAGGCGCGTAGATGTCGCGCTTGCGATACGGGATGACTTCGATGATGGTCGGCACCCGTTTCTTCGACGCAATGTCGGGCAGCCACAGCTTCGCGGCGAGCTTGACGCCGTCGGGCATCGGGATCCAGCAGTCTTCGGTTTCGGTGTACTCGTGAGGAAAGCGAGTGATGGTTTTCAATTCTCGTGCCCTGGGGGTGATTACAGCGGGGGGTAATGATAATTCACTCGAGCTCGGTGCCGAACGATGCGCTCAATTCTCATTGCAAGGTACTCCGTCGTGTTGCGAAATGAAGTAAAGCAGTTGCTTCGCGCAGGTCGCCGGCGCGACGTGGTGAACCATGTGATAGCGCGTGGAAAGATGCACGATCCGGAAATCGCGGATGTTCTCCAGCAGCATTTCTTCCTGCTCGGCGCTGGTAATGGGCCCGTTCGTCGGATAGAGCCCGAGCGCCGGCGCCTCGATCTTGCCGAGATACGCCGAGGCATTGGCGCCGTTCACGAAACGGGCGAACGCGAGCTGCACGTCGTTGCTGCTGCGTGCGAACTCTGCTTCGTACCAGTCGAGCAGTGCCGGTTCGGTCTCGGGGGGAAAGCGCGTACTGCGATTGGTCGCCTTCAACCACGCGTCGCGCCCCATCTCCTTCATGGCGTCGACGCGCGAGGCGTGGCCCATCGAGTAGGTCTCTTTCATCTTGTCGCTGATGAACACCGGCGTGGAAACGAGCGTCAGCGTGCGCACTCGCGAAGGGTGCAGCGCCGCTATCGCAATGCCCAGGATGCCGCCCATGGATTCGCCGCAGAAGTGCACGGTCTTGGCGCCCAGCTGGTCGAGCACGCCTAAGAGATCGCCCGTGAGCGTATCGACGTTGACGTCGTTCTCCAGGTCGAACTCGGCCGAAGACTGGCCGAGTCCCCGCGCATCGGGGCGGACCACTTTGTAAAAACGGCTGAGATACGGCACCCAGCTGTACCAGAACCGCGACGAGCGGCCGTTGCCGTGCTGAAGCACGAGGTACGGCGCATCGCGCCAGGGATCGGTGAAATCGTCGACGACGTAATGGATGTCCGGCTGCCCCGGACGCTTGACGTACGGCATGAGAGCGTTCCTTCGCCTGGAAAATAGGGTCGGGTCCACCTTTGCTATGAAAAAGCGGACCTGCCCCCAATTCTGCCAGCCTTGAACTGACGCCGCGCCGGGAAGTCGATCACGAAGAAGCGAGTGCTGTTCGAAGGCGCGCGATTGCACCCGGCAGGCCGCGCACTTTCAGGATCCGGCCGGTGGCGTCGTATTCTTCCGAGAGCACGCGCGCGTTTTCGTAGACTTCGCCGAGCAGCGACTGCTTCGCGTACGGCAGCACGAGCTCGTCCTCCACCATCGCGGCTTCGAAGAACGCGACGATCGTCTCGCGCAGCATGGCTACATCCTGTGGCGATTTCGCGGAGACGAGGATTGCGTCGGGGTGCTTCGCGCGGAGCGCGGCGCGATCGGCCTCGGGGACGCGATCGATTTTGTTGAGGATGAGGCGCGACGGGATCACCTCGGCGCCAATCTCGTGTAGCACCGAGCGGCTCACCTCGAGTTGCGACTCGTAAGCGGGATCCGACGCGTCGACGACGAACAGCAGCAGCGACGCTTCGAGCGCCTCGTCGAGCGTGGATCTGAAGGACGCGACGAGATCGTGCGGCAACTTCCGGATGAACCCGACCGTGTCCGAGACGAGCACGCGCGGACTCGTGGGAGGATGCAGCGCGCGCACGGTCGTGTCGAGGGTCGCAAAGAGCTTGTCAGCAACCAGTACCTCACTGCCCGTAAGCGCACGCATGAGGGACGACTTGCCTGCGTTCGTATAGCCGACGAGCGCGACACGAAGCTGTTCGCGCCGGGCGTACCGGCGCTGCGTGTTGTCGCGCTGGATATCGTCCAGCTGCTCTTTCAACTCCGCGAGGCGATCACGAATCTTGCGGCGATCGAGCTCGAGGTCGGACTCGCCGGCGCCGGCCCCCTGCTGCCGCCCGGGACCGGCCGAAGACTCCCGCAGGCGCGGCGCCACGTACTTCAACCGCGCCATCTCCACTTGCAGCCTGGCCTCGCGGCTGCGCGCATGACGATGGAAGATCTCCACGATCACCCCGGTGCGATCGAGCACCTGCGCACCGGTTGCACGCTCCAGGTTGCGCGCCTGGTTAGGCGAGAGCTCGTGATCGACGATTACGAACTCCGGCTTCGGCGCCGCGTCTGCGGCAGGCTCCGCCACTGCCGCTTGCGGCTCCTTGTTTTCGGCACCATCGAAGCGCTCGCGCGCCTTCGACTTCCGCGGGACGGCCATCGATTCGATGATGCCGGTCCCGCCCGTCATTGCGGCGAGCTCCTCGAGGCGCCCCTTGCCGAGCACGGCGGCGCTATCGATCCCAGCGCGCTTTTGCGACACCGTGGCGACGACCTCATAACCGAGCGTCTTCACGAGACGTCCGAGCTCCGCGAGACTCGCGGCGTGAGCGACGTCGTCGACACTCGGGATCTGAACGCCGACGAGAATCGCGCGCGGGACGGGCGGCTTGATTTCCATGAACCGGAGATAGCACAAATCGCGCCGGAGGGTACCGGCCACCACCGAAATGCTCGCCGTATGCCAGAATCCATTTCTGAGCCGCTGTCAGTCAATGGATTCCGAGCCACTTCGCTCGTGGCGGTCCGGAATGACGATACCAAGGGAGCAGTTGCATGTCGAAAGTCGCAGTCATCGGTAATACCGCACGGGCGATCGGCGCCGTGTGCGCGGCGGATCTCACGCTGTCGGGCCACGACGTTCGCTACACGGTCTTCCCGGAGCAGAAGGATCAGCTCCCGGAAGTGCGCAAGGCGGGAGGCTTCACCGTCGAAGGCGATGCGAAACACCTCATCTCGAAGAGGACCGGCTTTGCGAAACTCGACAAGGTCTGCGACACCACTGCGGAGGCGCTGAAGGATGCCGAGGCCGTGCTGATCGAAGTCGACATCCATCAGCTCGAAGAGAAGTTCAGCAGGATGATCCCCGCGTTCGCGCGCGGCGCCGTCGTGCACGTTCAGAGCCACGGTTACTGGCCGGCTGCGCGCCTTACGCCGCTCCTGCGCAAGGCGGGCCGCGAAGACGTGCTGGTGACCGAAGCGCCCGCGCCGACGCACGCCGCGCGGATCGACGGCACGGTGGTGACGCCGAAGGGCTTGCGCAGCGGCATTCAGATCGCCACGGTTCCCGCTTCGCGCGCGGACGAGGCGCTCGCGGTCCTGAAGCCCCTGTTTCCGTATTTCACGGCGGCATCGTCGGTGCTCCAGACCGGGCTCGAGAACCTCAACCTGATCGTGCATCCGGCGATGGTGCTGCCGAACGTGGGCGCGATGGAACGCGCGAAGGGGGAGGGTAAGAAGTTCGGCTTCTACCAGGAGGGTGTGGTGCCCGCAGCGGGCGTGCTCGGAGACGCGCTCGACGCCGAGCGCAAGCTCGTGTGCGAGGCCTATGGCGTCGAGCACACGCCGATGGCGAAGGCGATCGAGCAGTATTACGGTTTCAAGAGCAACACTTTCTACGAGGCGATGCAGAACCCGGTCTACAAGTCTTTCCCGCCCTTCCAGCCCGACATCTGGCGCGTGTGGGCGTCGGACGATCTGCCTTACGCCATCGTGCCGTGCGTGCAGCTCGCCGATCAGGCGGGGATCGCAGTGCCGCTGCACCGCGGGTTCGCGGAGATCCTCGGCGTGCTGCTCGGCGTCGATCCGTGGAAGTGCGGGCCGTCGCTCGCGGAGATGGACCTCGAGGGTACGCCCGAGGCGGTGAAGAGGCGGGTGCTCGGCTTACGCTGAAGGGGCTACTCGCGCGCTGGCTGCTAAGACGATCAATAGCCCAGCGGGTCGCCAAGCTCGATCAGGTGCGGATTCCCGGCATCGACGATGCGGATCTTCTGGTCGGCGCGCAGCGGGGTCTTCGCGAAAAGTGCCCGAAGGCTGTGCTTCTCGTGCGACCAGTCCTCACGCACCTTGCCGTCGCGTTTCTTCTCTTTCGCCTGTTCCTTTTTCCAGTCCGCTTCGCGCTCCGGGTCGATCTCGTCGACGGGGTAAGTGAGGTGGATTTCGAATGGCTTGTCGCCTCGCGCTGCGAACAGCATCTCGAGCGACTCGCGGTCGGGATTGCCGTGCTCGCCGTTGCCCGAGAAGACGTAGTGCCCTGCGCCTATGCGCTCGAAGAAGTCGGGCTCGAGGTTCCTCGCGCTGCCGTGGTGCGGCATCTTGAGCACGTCGACTTCGAGGCTGCCGCCCCTGGGAATCACTTTTGCCTGTTCGAGCCCCCGGAGAATTCTGTCGCCGCGGGCGTCGCCGGTGAGGAGCATCGTCCTGTCATCCGACCTGGCGTAGACGACGATGCTCGAGAGGTTGGGCACCGACGTGTCCGCGTATGCGGCCAGCGCTGATTCGGCGTCTTCGTCCTTCTTCTCCTTCAGCCACTTGTCGTGCTTGTCCTGCAGCTTCTTCAACTCCGCCTTCATGGGACCCGCCACCACGAACTGGACCGTGCCCATCTTGAGCTTGTTACCGGACATGACGAGCTTCCTGGGCAGCTGGATGCCGAGCGCCTGCGCATCGCCGCGCAGCTGATGACCCTGCGGGATGCTCGCGAGCACCATGAGGCTGTCGCGCACCGTCTCGTCGTTCTCGCCGGAGGCGAGCGCCGCGTCGTCGGGCAGGTCGCCCGTGAGAGCGGCCGCGCCGAACTGCCACTTCCCTAGAGCCGCGGTGAGCTCCCTGGGATCCTTGCCGATGATCTCGTCGAAGCTGTTGTGCCACAGCCGCATGATGCGCAGCATCCGCGCCTGTCCCTGCGGCGTCTCGCGCAGCTCCCGCGTCAGATCGAGGATGCCTTTGATGTGATCGTCGTCGACGTGGCTCACCATGAGCATGTCCACCGGCAGCGGCTGCCCCGGTCCGAGGCCGCGCGCCTCGCGGATCTGCGTGAGCCGGGGCTTGAGATGCGGCCCGTAGACTTTGCTCGGACCGCCGTCGATCAGCACGAGGCCCGGCTTTTCCCTGGTCCCGAAATGCAGCAGCAGGCAATCGCCCTTGCGGGCGCGGCGCACCTCGAGGCTGAAGATCATGGTTCCCCGCTTTCGTCAGATGCTCTGGAACGCGCGCAGCACATCGAGCATGCCGCGGCCCTGGAAGCTGCGCTCGCGGCCGAGGTCGGTGGCGCTGTCGCAGAGGATCTGCTTGATCCGGCGCGGCTGGCCGACGAGCTCCGAATAGCGCGCCATGAGCATCGCCGCCGCGCCGCTCACGTGCGGCGCGGCCATGCTGGTGCCGTCGAGATCGCCCCATTCGCTGTTGCGCAGCGG
>CAZULX010000464.1:0-5421 GCA_964621335.1 uncultured Streptomycetaceae bacterium | reverse complement strand
GATCGAAGTGAACGGCCGCTTCGCGCCCGACTCGCCGTGGCTCGAGATGCGCGGCGATCGCCAGTCCTCGAGCGCCTGCCTCGCGTGGTCGGAGACGTGGGTGAAGCCGAAAGCGTAGCTACGCCATGCGCCGTACCAGCGCTTGTGTGCGGTACAGCAGGAAGAACGCGATCACCAGGTTGAGCGCGTTCCACGCGATGCCGTTCACGAAAGCCGCGTGGTAGGAGCCCGTCAGGTCGAAAACCTTGCCCGACATCCAGCCGCCGAGCGCCATCCCGAAAAGCGTGCACATGATCACCAGACCGACGCGCGCGCCGGTCTCGGAGGCCGGAAAGTGCTCGCGGATAATGATGGCGTACGCAGGCACGATGCCCCCCTGGAAAAGCCCGAACAGCGCCGCGATCACGAACAGCGAGACGAGCGAGTCGAAGGGCAGAAAGAGCAGCAGCGCGACGCCTTGCAGCGCCGAGCCGAGGAGGAGTGTCCGCAGGCCGCCGATGCGGTCGCAGATCGCGCCCGAGATGAGCCGGCTCGCGACGCCGAACGCGAGCATGACCGAGAGCATCTGCGCGCCGCGCGCCGCGCCATAGCCCAGGTCGGCGCAGTAAGCGACGATATGCACCTGCGGCATCGACATGGCGACGCAGCACGCGACACCGGCGATGCAGAGCAACGTCTGGGCTTGCGCGGGCGCGAGTCCGAAAGGCCGGCTCGATGAGATGCTCGAGAGCGAACCTGCGGTGGCGGCTGCGACGCCCGGCGGCCGCCGCCGCATGAGCAAGGCAAGCCCGGTGATGGTGACGAAACAGAACAGCCCGAGGCCGAAATAGGTCTGCCTCCAGCCGACGCTCTCGACGAAATGCTGCACGATCGTGGGCCAGATCGCACCGCCCAGATAATTGCCGCTGGCGCAGATCGCGACCGCGATGCCGCGCCGCCGTACCCACCACAGCGAAGTGTCGGCGATGAGCGGGGCGAACAGCGCCGAGGCGCCGAGGAGGCCGATCAGAAAGCCGTGCGCCAGGATGAACGCGGCGAGACTCGTCGACGTTCCCGCCACGACAAAGCCCACGCCCAGGCCCGCGGCGCCGATCAGCAGCGGGACCGTCACGCCGTAGCGATCGGCGAGCCGACCCATGAAGAGACCGCCCACGCCGAAGCCGATCATGAGCAGCGAGTACGGCATCGCCGCATCCGCTCGCGCGACGCCGAACTCCGCCTGCACCGACGGCAGCACCACCGGGACGATATACATGCCGCACGCGCCGATCGTCATGAGCGCAAGCGTGACCACGAGACGCGCAGCGGCATAAGGCGTATCGGTCTCTCCGCGCAGAGCCGCGCCGTTCTTGTGTGTGACTATGCTCCTTGCTCCCGGGTTTTTTCTGGCACACCGAGATTACACTGTCCGAGTCGGTTCGTGCCCGCGCGGGCAGCTATGTCATGATGCGCGTTCATACGAAGCTCGAGGAGGACGAGGTGAGTCAGATCAAACGTCTCGGCGTCATCGCGGCGATGACTACGGCATTAAGCGCAGCAGCCCCCCACGCCATCGCGCAAGCCGCGGCGTGGCCGAACAAGCCGATCAGGATGATCGTCGCATCCGGGGCAGGCGGCGGGCTCGATTTTGTGGCACGCGCGGTCTCGACGCCCATCTCGGAGTCGGTCAACCAGAACGTGGTCGTCGACAACCGCCCCGGCGCAAGCGGGAGCATCGCCGCCGAAGTCATCTCCAAGGCCGCGCCCGACGGCTACACCTTCATGGTGATGAGCGCGAGCTTGGTGGTGTACGACATTTTCCAAAAGACGCGCTACGACCTGTTCCGCGATTTCGACGCGGTCACCCAGATTTCGGCCAGCCCCTACCTATTCACGGTGGCGAAGTCGATGCCGGTGAAATCGGTGAAGGAGCTGATCGCGTATGCGAAATCGAATCCGGGCAAGCTCAACTTCGCCTCGACCGGCCAGGCTTCGCTCGCCCATCTCGCCGGCGAGCTCTTTGCGGGCAAGGCCGGCGCCAAGCTCGTGCATGTGCCGTACAAAGGCGTCGGCGCGGCGCTGCCGGACCTGATCTCGGGCCGCACGCAAATGAGCTTTCTGAGCGGCGGGTCGGTCACGCCCCAGATCAAGAACGGAAATCTGAGGCCGCTCGCCGTCGCCGGTACCAGCCGCGCGAAGTCGTTCCCCGAGATTCCCACGATGATCGAGGCGGGCGTTCCCGGCTTCCTGGTGACGCAGTGGCACGGGCTGCTCACACCGCGCGGCACCCCGCGCGCGATCATCGAGCGCATGTACAAGGAGGTCGCAAAAGCGGTGCAGCGCCCGGAGGTGGAATCGCGGCTCGCGACCAGTGTAGTAGAGGCAGTCGCGAGCTCGCCCAAGGAGTTCGCGGCTTTCCTGCGCTCGGAGCGCGAACAATGGGCGAAGGTCGCGAATGCCGCGAACATCCGCGTCAACTGACGCGACGACCTAACCCAGCCCCAGGAGGAGGGCGAGCAACAGCAGCGCGCAGGCCAGTAGGAAGAGCGCGTGGATCCGTCCCAGTCTCATCGCGCATGCGTTCCGGTGGTCTACGCGTCCATTACAATGACCCGCATGCTACCGCGCGAGGAGTCTCCCATGAGCATAACCGTGAGTCCCATGACCCCCGCGTTCGCGGCGGAGATCGGCGACGTCGATCTGTCGAAGCCGCTCGCGGACGCCGATGCGGACGCGATCAAACAGGCGTTCTGGAAATATTCGGTGCTGATCTTTCCGGAGCAGCAGCTCACGCCGGAGCAGCATCTCGCGTTCTCGGCTGCGTTCGGTCCGATCGAATCCGAGCGCACGCTCGACCCGAAAGCGACTCCGAGCCGCTTCCGCGGCGAGTTCGCCGACATCTCGAACCTCACGGCCGAAGGCAAGATCTGGGGCGAGACCAGCCGCCAGCGCATGTACAAGGCGGGCAACAAGCTGTGGCACACCGACAGCTCGTTCAAGCGCCTGCCAGGGCTGTGCTCACTGCTCTATTCGCACACCGTCGCGCCGATCGGCGGACATACCGAGTTCGCCGACCAGCGCGCGGCCTACGATGCGTTGCCCGAGGCGACCAAAGCGAAGCTGCACGGCCTGGTGGTCGAGCACTGGATCGTGCACTCGCGGCGCCGCAGCGGATTCACCGAATTCACCGAAGAAGAAATGAAGCGCCTGCCGCCGGTGCCGCAGGTCCTGGTGCGCACCATTCCGCAGACCGGCCGCAAATCGCTGTACGTCGCCTCTCACGCAGGGCGCATATTCGGCATGCCGGACGAAGAAGGCCGCGCGCTCATCGACGAGCTGATCGCGCACGTGACGCAGCGCCAGTTCGTCTACACCCACCGCTGGCGGCCGCGCGAGCTCGTGATGTGGGACAACCGCTGCACCATGCATCGCGGCACCGATTTCGACGACCTGCGCTGGGTGAGGGACATGGCGCGCGTCACGGTGAGCGACGTCGCCAACTCGTGCGAGCAGGAAGGCGTGCCGGTCGCGGCGTAAAAGGTCGCCGTCAGTTGATGGTGAACGCGGTCTCGCGCTGTGTTAGGTTCCGGTATCGACCCGCCGACGAACCCGCTGCCAGGAGACTTTCGAATGTCCATCTCATTTCGCAAGCTGCACCCGCTCCTCGCCGCCGAGGCGAGCCCGATAGACCTGCGCACCGCGCGCGACCGCGACACGCTCGAGCGCATACGCGCCGGCATGGACGAGCACGCCGTGCTCGTGTTTCGCGATCAGTCGCTCAGCGTGCAGGACCAGATCGATTTCGCGCAGCGTCTGGACGGCAGGCTGCACACCAAAGTCGGCGTCGCGGCGATCGCGAAGAACCGGCTGGGCGACGTTCCGGTCGGCGACATTTCGAACATCGGTCCGGACGGGAAGATCCTGCCGCCCGACGATCGCCGGCGCATCTATTCGCTCGCCAATCGCCTGTGGCACACCGACGGCTCCTTTCAGGATCCCGCGGGCCGCTATTCCACCCTGCATGCCTGCGTCCTGCCGCCGGTCCGGTCGGACACCGAGTTCGCCGACATGCGCGCCGCCTTTGACGCGCTCGACGACGAGACCAGAACGCTGCTCGAAGGCCTGACCGCGCACCATTCGATCGCCTACTCGCGACAGACGCTGGGTTTCACGTTCTCGGAGGAAGAGCAGAACCAGCTCAAAGGCGCGGTGCATCCGATGATCCGCGTCAATCCGCGCACGAAGCGGCACTCCGTATATGTCGCCTCGCACGCCAATCGCGTCATGGAGTGGCCGCTCGCCGAAGGGCGCCTCCTCATCTGGGACCTCATCAGCCGCGCGACGCAGCCGGAATCCGTCTACAGCCACGAATGGCGCACCGGAGACCTCGTCATCTGGGACAACCTCGCGACCATGCACCGCGGCACGCGCTTCGACGACCGCAAGTACCGCCGCGAGCTGCGCCGCGTGACGACGATAGACGTCGCCTACGACTTCGAATCCCTGCCGGTTGCCGAAACGGTCTGACGAGCGAGGGACGGGAGGCAGCATGGCACAGCCGGATACCGCGGACGCAGCGATCGTCAATCCCCTCGCCGCGCGCCTGCGCGCCGGAGGGATCGGTCTGTCCCTCATGATCAGGCACGCGCGCACGGTCGACATCGCGCTCGCGGCGAAGACGTGCGGCTTCGACGCGCTTTACTTCGATCTCCAGCACAGCACCGTTCCCGAAGACGCGGTCGCGCAGATCTCGGCCGCCGCGGTGCAGGCGGGCATCACGCCGATCGTGCGAATTCCCGAAGGCGGTTACGGGACCGCGCTGCGCCTGCTCGACGGCGGCGCGCTCGGCATCGTCGTGCCGGACCTGAGCACGGCCGAGCAGGCGAAGGAAGCGGTGTCGCACTGCAAGTTCGCGCCGCTGGGCAACCGTTCGAACGCGGGGCGCTATCCGCAGTTTTCGTACAGGGGCCTGCCGGCCGTGCAGACGCGCGAAGTGCTGAACGAGAACACGCTGATCATCGTGATGGTGGAGACGGCCGCGGCGCTGGACAACGTGGAGGCGATCGCAGCGGTTCCGGGCGTCGACGTCGTGCATATCGGCAGCAGCGATCTCTCGTCCGACCTGGGCGTGCCCGGCCAGAACACGCATCCCAAAGTCATCGCGGCGCTCGAGCGCGTGGTCGCGGCGTGCGCGAAGCACGGCAAGGTCCCCGGCATGGGCGGGCTTTCGGGCGGGGACGCGAAGCCTTCCGAGCAGGCGGTGAAGCTCGGCGCGCGGTTCTTCAGCGCGGCGAGCGAGTGGGCGCTGATGATGGCGGCGGGCGACGAGCGCGTGCGGGAGCTGCGGGCGTTACCGCTGAAGTAGGGTTCGCACCTGGATTCCGGATCCGTGTCCGCGGCGCGGACGTCCGGAATGACGACATGACGTGCGCCGCAAGATGC
>CAZULX010000463.1:0-5349 GCA_964621335.1 uncultured Streptomycetaceae bacterium | reverse complement strand
CCCGGACGAGACGCTTCGGCAGAACCGCGCGGACATGTGGGCGAACGTGCTCGCGCGTCCCCTCATCGACGATTACTACCGCGAGCGCACCGCCGACCTCCCGAAAATCACGGTGCCGCTCCTGTCGGCGGCGAACTGGGGCGGCCAGGGGCTGCACACCCGCGGCAACTTCGAAGGTTACGGCCGTGCGGGCTCCATTCAGAAGTGGCTCGAAGTGCACGGGGACTCGCACTGGGCGCCGTTCTACACCGACTACGGGGTCGCGCTCCAGAAACGCTTCTTTGACCACTTCCTTAAGGGCGCGGACAACGGCTGGGACGAGGAGCCGCGCGTCACGCTCCAGGTCCGCCACCCCGGACAGGATCATTCCGGGGCAGGCGCCGCGCGCTTCGTCGAGCGCAAGGAGCACGAGTGGCCGCTCGCGCGAACGCAATGGACGCGCTACTACCTCGATCTCGGGAACCGCGCGCTGACGCCCGAGCCCGCGCACGGCACGCCCAGGACCGAATACGACGCCATGGGCGAGGGCGTCACTTTCAGCATGCCGCCGCTCGAGAGCAAGATCGAGATCACCGGCCCTTCCGCGCTCAAGCTCTTTCTGTCGTCGTCCACGACCGATGCGGACGTGTTCGCGATACTGCGGGTCTTCGCCCCGGACGGGCACGAAGTCGTCTTTCAGGGTGCGCTCGACCCCCATACGCCGGTCGGCCAGGGGTGGCTGCGCGCTTCTCACCGCAAGCTCGATCCGGAGTTGAGCCTCCCCTACCGCCCGTACCACACGCACGACGAGATCCAGCCGCTCGAGCCCGGCGAGACGGTCGAGCTCGACGTCGAGATCTGGCCGACGTGCATGGTGGTGCCCAAGGGATACACGATCGCGCTCACGCTCCGCGGCAGGGATTACGAGTACGCGGGGGAAGCGGCGACGCTGTCGAACATGAAGAACCCGATGCGCGGCTGCGGGCCTTTCGTCCACGACGACCCGCAGGACCGGCCGCCCGAGGTCTTCGGGGGGAAAGTGACGCTGCACGCGGGAGTCCGGCAGCAGCCTTACCTGCTGCTGCCCATCATCCCCTAGCCGCCTCAGGCCTTGCCGGAGAGGAGCTCCGCGCCGCGCTTCACCGCTTTCACGATGTTGATGTAGCCGGTGCAGCGGCAGAGGTTTCCTTCGAGACCTTTGTGGATTTCCTCTTCGCTCGGATTCGGGTTGTCTTTGAGAAAACCGGCGACGGCCATCACCATGCCCGGGGTGCAGAAACCGCACTGCAGACCATGGCATTCGGTGAAAGCGCGCTGCACCGGATGGAGCTCCCCGTTCTTCGCCATGCCTTCGATCGTCACGACGTCCGCCCCGTTCGCCTGAACGGCGAGCACGGTGCACGATTTCACCGCGCGGCCGTTCATGTGCACGGTGCAGCAGCCGCACTGGCTGGTGTCGCAGCCGACGTGCGTGCCGGTAAGCCCCAGACTGTCCCGCAGGAAATTCACGAGCAGAGTACGGTCTTCGACTTCGCCGCTCTTCTTGGTTCCGTTGACTATGACTTCGACTCGGGCCACTGTTATCTCCCTGCGATCCGCGCGACCGCGCGCTTGGTGAGCACGTTGACCAGGTTCGCGCGGTACTCGCGCGAACCGTGTATGTCTTCGTTCAAATCGCCGGGCGCCATGCGCAGCCCGGCGACCGAATCGGCCGCGACCTTCTTCGCGAGCGCGGCTTCGGCTTCCTTCCAGCGATAAACCCCGGGGCCCGCCCCAGTGACGGCGACGCGCATGCCGTTCGCGGTCTCGGCGACGAAGACGCCGGTCATCGCGTAGCCTGAAGCGGGATGCGCGAACTTTTCGTACGCCGCGCGCTTGGGCACGGGAAAGGCGATGCGCACGATGAGCTCGCCTGCATCCAGCGCGGTGGCGAACATGCCCTGGAAGTAATCGTCCGCGGCGATCTCGCGCCGGTCGGTGACTATTTTCGCGCCGAGGGCGAGCACGGCTGCGGGGTAATCGGCAGCGGGGTCGTTGTTCGCGACCGAGCCGCCGAGAGTTCCGAGATTGCGCACCGCCGGGTCGCCGATGCGGCCCGCGAGCTCGGCGAGCGCGGGTATCGCCTGCCGCACGTGCTCGGAGCGCATCACGTCGTTGTGGCGCGTTCCGGCGCCTATCGTGAGAGTCGAGCCCTGCAACTCGATCCCGCGCAGCTCTTCGAGAGCCGCGAGATCGACGAGATGCGTGGGCTGGGCGAGCCGCGCCTTGAGCGTGGGGATCAGCGTCATGCCGCCCGCGAGCGGCCGCGCTTCGGGGTTCGCCTTGAGGAACGCACTCACTTCCTTCAGCGAGCGAGGTTTTACGTACTCGAACGAATACATGCTGTGCCCCTTTGTTTTCTGCCGGAAGTCTTCCGCGGCAGCCTGACCATCAGAAATAGCCTTCCATGAACTGCCCGACCCACGCCGGCACGCGCGCATCGTCGATGCGGTCGAACATCGGCATGTACGGCTTCAGATCCAGCACCGGCGTCCCGTCGAGCGCGTCCAGCCCTCTCACCACGGCGACATTGTCGCGTATCGAGCGCAGCTCGACCGATGTCACACCGATCGGGTTCGGCCGGTACTTGGTGCGTTGGGCGAACACGCCGACCTCGCGCAGATGCTCCATGCCGCGCGGATGCCGCAGCAGCTGTTTCGCGGGATCGAAACCCTGCGCTTCGTGCAGGTGAAAAACGACCATGACGTGCGAGAAATCCTCCAGTCCCTGCAACCCCGCCGCATAAACCTCTTCAATGTGGATCTCCGACTCCACTTTCGCCCAGTGCCCTTCCGACATGCGCGTCACCGCGTTTCTGATGTAGCCGATGGGCGTGCAGGAAATCATGCGGGCAGGACCGATTCTATCGCTGCTCGCGGGCCGCCGAGATCGCGCCCCAGAGCTTGGCCGAGGTGAGCGGCATGTCGAGATGGTGAATACCGATAGGCCTCAGCGCGTCGACGACCGCGTTCACCAGGGCCGGCAGCGATGCCGTGCAGCCCGATTCTCCCATGCCCTTGATGCCCAGCGGGTTCACTCTCGAGGCCGTCGGGTGCTCGGCCATTTTAATGTCCGGGAGCAGGTCGGAGCGCGGCATGTAGTAATCGCTGAAAGTCGCGGTCAGGAGCTGGCCGGTCTCGCGGTCGTAGATCGCGTGCTCGCCGAAAACCTGCCCCGCGCCCTGCGCCACCGCACCCTGCATCTGGCCTTCGACGATCGTGTGATTGACGACGACGCCGCAATCGTCGACGGTCAGGTACGAAACGATCTTGGTCACCCCGGTATCGGGATCGATCTCCACTTCGCCGATGTGGCAGCCGTTGGGAAAAGTCGAAGCGAAAGTGCCTTCGCCTTTCGCAGTGAACGGCCGCTTCGCCGCAAGCTGCGCGAGCGTGAGGCTCATGCCGGGTTCGGGCCCCTTGAATTCGCCGCCGCCGTAAGTCACCTGCGAAGGCTCGATCCCCATCTCCTCGGCCGCGAGCGACTTGCCATGCTGCACCAGCTTCTCCGCGGCGATGTGACACACGGTGCCCGCCCCTACCATCGTGCGCGAGCCGCCGGTGTGATTGCCGATCAGGGTCTTACCCTGCACGCCTTCGCGCACCTTCACGCGCTCGGCGGGAATCTCGAGCGCTTTGGCGACCATCATCGCGAAAGTGGTTTCGTGACCCTGCCCTTGAGAATGCGCGACCGAATACGCGGTCACGTCGCCTTTTGCGTCGACTTCGATCTCGATTTCGTCCTTGGGATACATGCCCGCGCCGGTGTTCTCGATCACGGTCGCGATGCCGAGGCCGCGCAGCTTCCCGCGCTTCTGGGATTCCGCGCGCCGCTTCGAATACCCTTTCCAGTCGGCGAGCTCGACCGCTTTCGCGAGCAGGCCCGGCAGATCTGCGTTGTCGTAGGTCGAGCCGGTCGGCGTCTTGTAGGGAAAAGCTTCGGGCGGAATGAGGTTCCGCCGGCGCAGCTCTGCGGCATCGATTTTCATCTCGGCGGCAGCGTTGCTCACGAGACGCTCGATCACGTAGGCGATGTCGGGACGGCCCGCGCCGCGATAGGCCGCGATCGGCGCGGTGTTGGTGACGGCCAGGCGCCAGTAGCCGTACGCCGCGGGAATCTGATAGACGCCGGTCAGGCACGTCGTCGGATTGCGGATATGGCTCACCGGTCCCGCGGGCGTCAGGTACGCGCCCATGTCCGCGACCCAGTTCAGGCGCAGCGCGAGGAAGCGGCCGTCCTTGTCGAGCGCGAGCTCGCCTTCGACGATGTTGCCACGCCCGTGAGTGTCGGAGAGAAAGCCTTCGGTGCGCGTGGAGACCCATTTCACCGGCTTGCCCGACGCTTTAGAGGCGATCATGAGCGCGCAGTATTCCGGGTAACCGGTGCTGCGCTGGCCGAAACCGCCGCCCACGTCGCGCGCGACGACGTTGAGCTTGTCCTCGGGCACCTTGGTATAGGCGCCGAGCTGCCGTTTCATCATGTTCACGCCCTGCACGCAGACGTGTATGGTGTAGCTCTCGTTCTTCGGCTCGTAGGCGACGAGACACGCGCGAGGCTCCATCGGGTTCGGTACTACCCGAGTCGATTCCATCTTGAGGCGGGTCACGTGCGCGGCTCTGGCGAAAGCCGCCTCAGTGGCCGCCTTGTCGCCCGCCTCGTACTCCAGCGGCATGTTGCCGGGAACGCTGTCGTGCAGAAGTGGTGCGCCAGCAACGAGCGCCTCCTCGGAATCGACGACGACCGGAAGCTCCTCGTATTCGATCTGGATCAGCTCCGCGGCGTCCTGCGCCGCGAGCGCGGACGCCGCTACGACGAGCGCGACCGGCTCGCCCACGAAACGCACCCGGCCGTGCGCGAGCACCGGTCGCTCGGGGATACGGCCCTGCATGCCGTCCTTGCCGGGGAAATTGAGAAAAGTGGGCGCTCTGACGTAGCCGGCGCGCACTGCGTCGTCCCCGGTATAGACGCCCGCCACGCCGGGCTGCTTCAGCGCTGCGGCTGCGTCGAACGAAACGATTTTCGCGTGCGCGCGGTCCGAGCGCAGAAAATATCCATAGAGCTGTCCCGGCAGGTTCCAGTCGGCGGCATACGTCCCGGCGCCGGTCAGCAGACGCACGTCTTCCAGACGGGATACGTGCACGCCACCGACATCGAACAGATGATCGCCCATGCTTTACAGGCCTCGCTTGGTAGGTGTTGCGGTGGCCGGCGCAGCGCCCCGCGATTCGGATCGGATCAGTTAAAACAATGATCCCTCTTGGTTAACACTGCTTTTCCGCTAGGATAACGCAAACTGGGCGTGGGCCGTGCGCGAGGCTCGGGGCAGCGCTC
>CAZULX010000462.1:0-3376 GCA_964621335.1 uncultured Streptomycetaceae bacterium | reverse complement strand
GTCTTCCCGCTCGCGATCGAGGAGGCGCTCGCGTGGGTGCGTGAAGGCCGCATCACGGAGGCGAAAGCCGTGACGGGGCTCTTGTGGGCCGATCGAATTGCGCGCGGGGAGTGGTAGGCCGCGGCACCTCGCGACGCTCGGCGGTCCGCCGACAAGCCGCGGCCCGGTGCACGAAACGGAGGGGAACCGATGGTTTCCCTCCGTTACCTCCCTTCCTTCGGCTCGCTCGCGCTCTCTTCGCGTATCAGACTGCGCGGGCGCGGACCGGCCGCACGGCCGGGACGTGTATCGTGTCCTCGAGCGGCACGGGCTTGCTGAAGAGATATCCCTGGCCGTACTGCGCGCCCATCTCGGTGAGGATCTTCAGCGCCTCCGGCGTCTCTATCCATTCGGCCACGACCTGCTTCGAGAGGCCGTTCGCCACGTCGTTCAGCGCGCGCACGAAAAGACGGCTTCCCTCGTCGGTGGCGAGATCGCGTATGAAACTGCCATCGATCTTGAGGTAATCGACTTCGAAGCGCTTGAGATAGTAGAAAGAGCTGAAGCCGGCGCCGAAATCGTCCAGCGCGAAGCGGCAGCCCATGTCCTTCAACCGGCGAATGAACGACAGCGTGACGTCGATCTCCGACATCGCCGCCGTTTCCGTGATCTCGAAGACGAACTGGCTCGCGTCGGCTCCGCTCGTGCGAAGCAGCGATATCAGGCGCTGCACCCAGCGCTGGTCCGATATGGACACGCGCGAGAGGTTCACGAAGTAACGCAGCTTCTTCCCGATCTGGTTGTGATGGCGCATGAACTGCAGCAGCTTCTCGACCACCTGCATGTCGATTTCCTGCACCATCGAGAGCGACTCGGCGAGCTCGATGAAGGACGACGGCTGAACAAACCCTCCTTCGTCGTCGCGCAGCCGCACCAGAATTTCGTGGTGCATCGCCTTGCGGTCTCGCAGGCGCACCACCGGCTGCGCGAAAAGGGTGATCCGGTCGTCGTCGAGCGCATCGCGCAGGCGCTTCGCCCAGTGGATGCGCTTGTGCGTGCTGCGCAGGCTGTCCGAAGCCTGGTCGAAGAGCACGCAGCGATTGCGCCCGAGCTCCTTCGCCTGGTACATCGCGATGTCGACGTTGGAAAACAGCCCCGGCACGTCGCTGCCATGGAACGGATAGAGCGCTATGCCGCACGAAGCGGAAAGGTTCGAGATGATCCGCTGCTCGCTCGCCCGGAAGCGGTAATGGCGCACCGCGTCGAGCGCGGCTTCGGCCGTTTCGCTCGCCTGCTTTCTCAGCGATTCGGGCAGGTGTATCGCGAACTCGTCCCCGCCCAGCCGGTAGAGCTCGCCGCCGCAGTCCCGCAGCGCGCCTCGCAGCGCGCTGCCCACGCCGATGATGAGCTGGTCGCCGGAGCGATGGCCGAAGTTGTCGTTGACGTACTTGAAATGGTCGATGTCGATGAAGAGGAGGGCGCCCACGCCCCCGTCGTGTATTGCGGCCTCGAGGCGCTCCTGCAGGCTGTGCCGGTTCGGCAGCTCGGTGAGCGAATCGTGCATCGCCAGGTGCTCGATTCGCTGGATCGCGAGATGCTGCTCGGTGATGTCGCGAGCCGTGCCGCGAATGCCGAGAACTTCCCCGTTGTCGTCGTGCGTGACCCGGGCGTTGATACCGATCCAACGGTCCTGGCCGCCAGCGGTGAGGACGTGGGTGACGTAGTTCTTGACCTCGCCGCGCCTGCGCAATTGCGCGAGAAAGCGGCGATTCGAGATGTGCGCCGCGCCCGCCTCGAAGTCGAAGAGGCAGCGCCCGATCAGGTCGCGGGGCGCGAGGCCGAAGATGTCGTGGGCGGCGGTGTTGAGATAGGTGAAGCGCCCCTGCGAGTCTGTCGCCCAGATGAGATCGTGGGAGGTCTCGACCAGGTCGCGGTAGCGGTTCTCGCTTTCGAGCAGGAGCTGGATGATCCGCCGCTTCTCCGCCAGCGCCCGCTTGACCGTGGCGAGCTCCTGCGACGTCTTGTCGGCGTTCGAGCCGGCGAGACCCGACGCCCCGAGGCGATCTATGAGCTCCTTCGAGTAGCGGCGATGTCCGCCCGAGGTTCGCAGCGCGACGAGCACGCCTTGCTCGTCCCACCGGCGCAGCTTCTGGATGGGAATACCGAGGAGCTCTGAGGCGTCCTGTATGCTGTATTCCATGTCTGACGAGGACACGCGGAAACTCCCCTGTGCGGAGCCGACGCCCCGAGGGGCGAGTTTAGCAAACGGCGGGCCCCCCGGCTAATGCCGGGACGCCGCCGGGTCAGTGCACCTGTTGAGGCTCGTTCAGACCGTTCTGGCGCGAGACCAGGCGCTGCATGAGCTTCAGATCGCGCAGGTTGATGCGTAGCGCCGCGTCGGTCCAGATCTGGACCACGTCCAGGAGCTCTTCGAAAGTGATCGAGTGCACCCGGCGGCGGGTGGCGGCGAGGGCCGCCAGGCCGTTGCGCATGCGCGCGCGGCGCTTGATGAGGTCGGCGACTTCGGATTCACCCTGACCGTCCTCCGCCACCGCGTCGACGACGCCCAGGGCGTGCATTTCTTCGGCGCTGTAGACCTTCCCGCTGCTGATGATCTGCTCGGCGCCGCGCTGGCCTATCTTGCGGTCCAGGAACGAGTAGGCGCCCATACCGGGGAACAGGTTGAAGAGGATCTCAGGGAAGCCGAAGCGCGCGCTTTTTTCAGCCACGATCACGTCCGACGAAAGGGCGGCTTCGAAGCCTCCGCCGAGGCATTCCCCCTGGACCAGTGAAATAGTGGTCAAGGGCAGGTCGTGGCCGACGTAATTACGATAGAGGACATCTATGCACGCGCGGCCGTAGCGCAGCAGCCCGGCGCGGTCGTGGGAGCCGATCAGTTGTTTGAACAGGTCCAGGTCACCGCCCAGATTGAAGACGCCGGGCATCCCCGAGGCGAGCACGACGTAGTCGATCGGGTGCTCTTCACCGTTGTGCGATACGACCCCGCCGCTTTGCGACAGGAACTCGTAATAGCTCCGAATGTCCGCGAGCAGGCTCGGATTGAAGCAGGGACGCGGGTCGGCGGTCCACCGCGACCACATGGCGCGTGTATTGGTGTCGAAATGCGCAGTCAGCTGAGGTGAAAAGCTGTACTCGATCCCGCTGGGGAGGGCCTGGCTCGCGGGAGCATGGCGAGCTTCAAGAATGGCGGCCGGGATGCGCATTTCCATGAGTTTCTCCTGAGTAGACGAATTAGGGCAGATTTAGGGTGCATTTGTGGAATACGTCACGATTCTTTGTAATGCAGCAGTTTTTAAAAAGCAAATCTAACAAACTGATAGATTTCCACTTTTTGGCTTTGCAAACAGGTGCTAACACTACCCATGGGGTTCGGGGG
>CAZULX010000461.1:0-3175 GCA_964621335.1 uncultured Streptomycetaceae bacterium | reverse complement strand
GTGCTCGCGGCGATCATGCTGAAGCTCGGCGGCTACGGGTTTCTCAGGCTTTCGCTGCCGATCGCGCCCGATGCGAGCCACGAGCTCACCTGGTTCATGGTCGCGCTCTCGCTGGTGGCGGTCGTCTACATCGGCCTCGTGGCGCTCGTCCAGTCGGACATGAAGAAGCTGATCGCCTATTCGTCTATCTCGCACATGGGCTTCGTTACGCTCGGCATATTCATGTTCAACGCGCAGGGCGTGGAAGGCGCAATCATCCAGATGGTGTCGCACGGGTTCATCTCCGGGGCTCTCTTCCTGTGCGTGGGCGTGCTCTACGACCGGCTGCATTCGCGCGAGATCGCCGACTACGGCGGTGTCGTCAACCGCATGCCGGTCTTCGCCGCGCTCTTCATGCTGTTCGCGATGGCGAACGCGGGGCTGCCGGGCACCAGCGGGTTCGTCGGCGAGTTCATGGTGATCATGGGCGCGATCAAGGTGAGCTTCTGGTACGCTTTCGCGGCGGGGACTACGCTCATCTTCGGGGCGGCGTACACGCTGTGGATGTACAAGCGCGTGATTTTCGGGCCCGTGGTGAACGACCGTGTCGCGCATCTCCAGGACATCAACCTGCGCGAGTTCCTCGTGCTGGGCCTGCTCGCGGTCGCGGTGCTGTGGATGGGCATTCACCCGGCGCCGTTCGCCGAGGTGCTGCATGCCTCGGTCGACGAGCTGATCGGACACGTAACGCAGACCAAGATACCGGTGCAGTGACGGACCGTACGGACAAACCATAATGCAGTTCATCCAGCCCCTGTGGCCCGCCTATCCCGAGATCTTCCTGCTCGGCGCGGTGTGCGTGATTCTGGTCGCGGACCTTTTCGTGAAGGACGAGAACCGCATCGTGACGTATGGGCTCACCCAGGCGGCGCTCGCCGGCACGATAGCGGTGACGTGGGTCACCGCGGCGCGGGAGCCCGTCTACACCTTCAGCAACATGTTCGTCGACGATCTGATGGCCGACGTGCTGAAGCTCCTTGTGCTGCTGTCGGTCATGGGCGTGCTCGTCTACTCGCGCCCGTACATCGCCGCGCGGGGAATGTTCCGCGGCGAATTCTTCGCGCTGGCGCTCTTTGCGACCCTCGGCATGATGGTGATGATCTCGGGCAACCATCTGCTCGTCCTCTACATCGGTCTCGAGCTCATGATGCTCTCGCTGTACTCGATGGTGGCGCTGCAGCGGGAATCGCCGGTCGCCACCGAGGCCGCAATGAAGTATTTCGTATTGGGCGCGCTCGCATCCGGCATGCTGCTCTACGGCATGTCGATGATCTACGGCGCGACCGGAAGCCTGGAAATCACCGAGATCGCGCAGCTCGCCGCCGCCGGCGAAGGCCAGGTGATGGGGGTCATCCTGGTATTCGGGCTGGTCTTCATCGTCGCGGGCCTGGGCTTCGAGCTCGGGGTCGTCCCCTTCCACATGTGGGTGCCCGACGTGTATCACGGCGCCCCGAGCGCGGTGACCCTCTTCGTGAGCACCGCGCCGAAGATCGCCGGCTTCGCGCTGATCGTGCGCCTGCTCGGCCAGGGCTTGAGCGCCGACATCCTGCTGATCGAGTGGCAGCAGATGCTGGTGGTGATGGCGGTGCTCTCGCTGGTCATCGGCAACGTGACCGCGATCGTGCAGACCAATCTGAAGCGCATGCTCGCCTACTCCACGATCTCGCACATGGGCTTCGTGCTGCTCGGGGTGCTCGCCGGGGACGAGAACGGCTTCAGCGCGGCCATGTTCTACGTCGTCGTCTACGTGCTCATGAACCTGGGTGCTTTCGGGATGATCCTGCTCCTGTCGCGGGACGGCTTCGAGGCCGAAGACCTCGAGGATTTCCGGGGCCTCAATCAGCGCAGCCCCTGGTATGCCTTCCTCATGCTGCTCATCATGTTCTCCATGGTGGGCGTTCCCCCGACGGTGGGCTTCTACGCGAAGCTCGCGGTGCTGCAGTCGGTCCTGAACGCCGACTATCTCGGCGTCGCGGTCGTCGCCATCGTTTTTTCCGCGGTGGGCGCGTTCTACTACCTGCGCGTAGTGAAGCTCATGTATTTCGACGCCCCGCGAGACACCGCGCCCATAGCCCCGGCCGCGGACGTGAAAGTGCTGCTGAGCTTGAACGGGCTCGCGGTCCTCTTCTTCGGGATCGTGCCGGGCCCGCTGATGGCGCTGTGCCTGGTTTCGATACAGGCGTCGCTGTTGTAGAGACCGGAGCGTGAGCTGGACGGTGGCGGCGCTCTCCGTGTGCCTGTTCCTGGTTTTCGCCTATCCGGGCTGCGTTTACCGCTATCTGTGGCGGCGGGGAGCCTGACTGACATGTCCGCGAAGAAGGATTTCACCGAAATGCCCGTCGCGTCGAAAGTGGTGTTCGAGGGCGTGCTGCTGAAAGTGATCGAGGACACGGTGCGCCTGCCCGACGGCAAGCTGGCGGTGCGCGAGTACATCAAGCATCCCGGCGCGTGCATGATGATCGCCTTCCTCGACGAGAGGACGATCCTCATGGAGCGCCAGTTCCGCTACCCGCTCGCGCGCCATTTCATCGAGCTGCCCGCGGGGAAGATCGAGCACGGAGAAGATCCGCTGGCGACTGCGCAGCGCGAGCTGAGGGAGGAATGCGGTTACGAAGCGGCCGAGTGGCGCCACCTCGCGACGCTGCACCCGTGCATAGGCTACGCCGACGAGCGCATCGAGCTCTTTCTCGCCCGCAGCCTCAGCTACGTCGGGCACTCGCTCGACGAAGGCGAATTCCTGGAAGTCTTCCCGCTCGCGATCGAGGAGGCGCTCGCGTGGGTGCGTGAAGGCCGCATCACGGAGGCGAAAGCCGTGACGGGGCTCTTGTGGGCCGACCGAATTGCGCGCGGGGAATGGTAGCGCGCGGCAGCCCGCGCGCGAATGCTTGATGTTGAGTGTTTAATGAAAAGCCAAAACCGGTCTTTCACTAAACATCGAACATTGAGCACTAAACATTCGTTGCGCCGGCGCGGGCGCGCAGCACGCGCGGTGCGGGTATGTGTATCGTGTCCTCGAGCGGCACGGGCTTGCTGAAGAGATATCCCTGGCCGTACTGGGCGCCCATCTCGGTGAGGATCTTCAGCGCCTCCGGCGTCTCTATCCATTCGGCCACGACCTGCTTCGAGAGGCCGTTCG
>CAZULX010000460.1:0-5627 GCA_964621335.1 uncultured Streptomycetaceae bacterium | reverse complement strand
TCACGTTCTTGCACTTGCGGCCGATGACGATGCCGAGCTCGCCTTCGAGCACGACGCGCTCGGTGTGTCCCGTCGGGTAGACGATCGGCTGGCCGTGCGTGATGAAGCACGAAGGGGGCTTCAGGAACCAAAGCACTTCCTGCGGCGTGTCGCGCTTCAGCTTTTCGATCTGGATGCGCGAGTTGTTCCACAGGGCGACCATCTTCCCCGGCTGGCAAGGCGTCGTCAGCACCACCTCGCCGAGCGCGAGCGTCGTGTCCGTCGGACGCGCGCCGGTGAACATGTCGCCTTCGTACACGCGCACGCGGCGTTCGGCTTCGAGCACTCCGAAGCCCTGTTTGTCCTGATGTTGAAACCGCATGAACTTCATCTTTGTCTCCTTACATGACCACTTTGACGAAAAGCATCGCCCCGCTGAGCACAAGCAGCGCGCCCACTACTTTCAACATGCCCTCGCTCGTGATGTCGAGGTGCACCTTGTTGCCTACGTAGAGACCCAGGGCCATGGGAACCAGGGAGAGCGCGTAGGCGACCTGCAGCTTTGGGTCGAGGAGCAGGCCTGCGACCAGGAACAGCCCCAGCCTGAAGCCGCCGTCGATCACGAACAGCCACGAGAACGTCGCACGCACCGCGGTCTTGTCCTTCAGCCGGTGCGTGAGGTAAATGATGTAGGGCGGGCCGCTCGTGCCGAAGAGCGCACCCACGCCGCCGCCGACGAGGCCGGCGGGCAGCGCCCACGCGCTCGATATCCGGGCCTCGGAGTTCACGCCGAAAATGTTGCGGAACCCGAAGAACATGGTGAAAGCGCCCAGCGTGAGCAGCACCGGACCCGAAGGAAGTTTGAGGAGCGCGAAAGCGCCCAGGCACGCGCCGATGAGCCCGAAAGGCAGCAGCGTCCGGATTTCCTTCCAGTCCGCCTTCTTGGTGTTCGCCCCGCCCAATACGAAGGACGCGGTGAAGTCGAGCGCGAGCACGAGCGGCACGGCGAACTGGAGCGGGTGCGACAGCGCGAGCAGCGGCACGGCGATCAGGCCCGAGCCGAAGCCGGTGATGCCCCGCACGAAGTACGCGCTGAGGACGACGACCAGGACCAGTATGATGTCTGCCACGGTTATTCCCGAGTATTGAGGCTGCTTCTGCGTTAACGGGCGCCGGATGATTTGCTTTAGCGCGGGCTCGACCGATCCGTGAGCCATGCCCTAAAGAATTCGACGCGGGTTGCCGTTATGCTGGAGGGGTCTCTAGCACCGCCAGGACGCTGTTCGAGTGTTGCCCCATATGAACGAAACGCCTTCGGCGTGGGTGGCGCGCTGGGCAGAGCTCATTCCGCCCGGAGGCCGTGTCCTGGACGTCGCCAGCGGCCGGGGCCGGCATGCGCGCGCGCTGGCTGCGCGCGGCCACCCCGTGGACGCGCTCGACCGCGACGAAGAAGCGCTCGCCGCGCTCGCCGGGGTCGCGGGCGTCGCGGCCCACCGAGCGGATCTCGAAGGCGGGCCGTGGCTGTTCGAGCGCGGCGCCTACGCCGGCATCGTGGTCGCGAACTACCTGCACCGGCCGCTTTTTCCCAATCTCCTCGACGCGCTCGCATCCCCCGGGGTGCTTATTTACGAGACTTTCGCCGCCGGCAACGAGCGCTACGGGCGCCCGTCCAATCCGGCATTCCTGTTACGCCCCGGCGAGTTGCTGGAGATCGTTCGCGGGCGGTTGCGCGTCGTGGCGTACGAGGACCTCTACGTGGATGAACCCAAGCCTGCGCTGGTGCAACGTATCTGCGCGGTGCGGGGGCTGTAAGGTACAATCCGGGCCTTAAACGGCGCGCCAGAGCGCTGTTTTGTCAGGAAGAAGTGATGACCCAGCTTACCGGCAGCCTCGTTGCGATCGTGACGCCCATGCACGACGACGGCGCGCTCGATCTCGACGCTTTCAGGAAGCTCATCGATTGGCATATCGCGGAGGGAACCGACGGCATCGTCGTCGTCGGCACCACCGGCGAATCGCCGACGGTCGATTTCGAGGAGCACCACCTGCTGATCGATACCGCGGTGAAGCACGCGGCGAAGCGCATTCCGATCGTCGCCGGCACCGGTGCGAATTCGACGCGAGAGGCGATCGGCCTCGCAGAGCACGCAAAAAAAGCCGGCGCGGATGCGAGCTTGAGCGTGGTGCCCTATTACAACAAGCCCACGCAGGAAGGCCTGTACCGCCATTTCCGCGCGATCGCCGAAGCCGTGGACATGCCGCACATTCTGTACAACGTGCCCGGGCGCACGGTGGCGGATCTCCAGAACGACACGCTGCTGCGCCTCGCCGAGGTGCCCCACATCGTCGGCATCAAGGACGCGACCGCGAACATGGAACGCGGGTCCGACCTTCTGCGCCGCAGGCCGAAGGGCTTTCGCGTCTACAGTGGGGACGATGCGACCGCCCTCGCGCTGATGCTGCTCGGCGGCGACGGTGTGATCTCGGTCACCGCGAACGCGGCGCCCCGGCTCATGGCCGAGCTGTGCAAAGCGGCGCTCGGCGGGAACGTTGAGGCGGCGCGCAGGGTCAACGATAGGTTGCTGGGCCTGCACCGCCACCTTTTCTGCGAAGCCAACCCGATACCGGTGAAATGGGCGGTCCAGCAGCTCGGGTTGATCGGCGGCGGCATCCGGCTCCCGCTGACGCCGCTCGCGGAAGCGTTTCACGACCAGGTGCGCGCCGCCCTGGACGAGGCGGGACTCGGGTAACCGGTCCAAAGGACAATACATATATGCGCATGAAAACGTTGTTTCTCGGCATCGCGTGCCTGGCCGCGGCCGCCGCGCTCGCGGCGTGCGGCACGTTGGAGCTGCCGACGAAGAAAATCGAATACAAATCGGCGGGCAAGCTCCCTCCGCTCGACGTGCCGCCCGATCTCACGCGGCCGACCGGAGACGAGCGTTTCGTCGTGCCGGATGCCGGCGCGCGCGGCGCGGCAACCTACTCGGCGTACCAGCGCGACCGCGAAGGCCGCAGGGATCCGACCGGTAGCGGCGTCGTGCTGCCGGCGCAGGGCGACGCGCGCGTCGAGCGCGCGGGGACGCAGCGCTGGCTCGTCATCAAAGGCGATCCGCAGAAGCTGTGGCCGGCGGTGAAGGATTTCTGGCAGGAAATCGGTTTCATCGTGAACGTGGAAATGCCCGAGGCCGGGGTCATGGAAACCGACTGGGCCGAGAACCGTGCGCGGGTGCCGGACGGCTTCATTCGCAACACGCTCGGCAAGCTCCTCGACAGCGTCTACTCGACTTCGGAGCGCGACAAGTTCCGCACGCGGCTCGAGCGCGGCGGTGAGCCGGGCACCACCGAGGTCTTCATCAGCCATCGCGGGATGGAAGAGGTCTATACGTCACTGGCGGAGGACGAAACGAAATGGCAGCCGCGTCCTTCCAATCCCGAGCTCGAAGCCGAAATGCTACGCCGCATGATGGTGCGCCTCGGCGTGCCCGACGAGCGTGCGCGCTCGCAGGTGGCGGGCATCCAGGCGCCGCCGCGGGCGACGCTGCAGAAAGGCGGTGACGGCGCCGCTCTCGCGATGAACGAGCAGTTCGACCGCGCCTGGCGCCGCGTCGGCCTGGCGCTCGACCGCGTCGGCTTCACCGTGGAGGATCGGGATCGCTCCAAAGGCGTTTACTTCGTGCGCTATATCGATCCCGAGATCGACAACAAGAGCGCCGAGAACAAAGGCTGGCTTTCGCGGCTGAAGTTCTGGGGCAGCAGCGATCCCAAGAAGGCCGAGCAGTATCGCGTGCTCGTGAAGGACATGGGCGACCGCGCCGAAGTGAACGTGCTCAACAAGGACGGTGCGCGCGAGCAATCCGCGACCGCGAACAGGATACTCACGCTCTTGCACGAGCAGCTGAAGTAGCTCGATGCGCTTCGCGTCACTGGGGAGCGGCAGCGAAGGCAATGGTCTAGTCGTCGAATCAGGCGCCACCCGCGTCCTGGTCGATTGCGGTTTCAGGGTCTCCGGGACCGTGGCGCGCCTCGGGCGCCTGGGGCTCGCTCCCGGCGACCTCGCCGCGATCCTCGTCACGCACGAGCACGACGACCACGTGGGCGGCGTGGCGCGCTTCGCGCGGCGCTACGATCTCCCGGTCTACCTCACCTACGGAACGCTTCTGGCGATCGGCGCGGACGGATCGATGATGCCGCGCGTCAAGCTCATCGACAGCCACACGCCTTTCGTTATCGGGGACCTCGAGATCCACCCGTATCCCGTGCCGCACGACGCGCGCGAGCCCTCGCAGTTCGTCTTCAGCGACGGCGACCTGCGGCTCGGGCTCCTCACCGATGCGGGAGAATCCACGCCGCACATCGAGCGCATGCTGAGCGGCATCGAAGCGCTCGTACTCGAGTGCAACCACGACCTCGAGCTCCTCATGAACGGGCCGTATCCCCCCACGCTCAAGCGCCGCATCTCCGGA
The DNA here is from genome assembly GCA_964621335.1 of uncultured Streptomycetaceae bacterium. Lineage (GTDB taxonomy): Bacteria > Pseudomonadota > Gammaproteobacteria > Burkholderiales > SG8-41 > JAQGMV01. Next base: position 1,182 of record CAZULX010000460.1, on the reverse strand, counting down.
CGCTACGGGCACCTCGACAACGGAACGGCGGCACGCATCCTTTCGGGGATAGACTGCAGCCGCCTCCAGCATTTCATCGCGGCGCACCTGTCGGCGCAGAACAACACGCCCGCGCTCGCGCGCGCCGCGGTGGCGGCCTCGCTCAACTGCGATGCGCAGTGGATCGGGATCGCGACTCAGGCCGGCGGGCTGGACTGGCGTCAGATCGCGTAAGGTTTTCCTTGCCCCCAGCCGTCTTCCGACGGGAGTAGAAAACTAAAAAGCCGGCCCGAAGGCCGGCTTTCTCGTTGGCGCGCCGAGCTTACTTTTTCTCGTCGGGCTTCGATTCGCTGGACGAGGACGGCATGGGGGCCATGCCGCCGGACGAGCTGGACGACGACGATGCCGCGCCGCCGGCGGGGGCGCCGGCGTCGGACTTCGGCGCTTCCATTGGGGCCGGCATCGGCGCGGGCGTTGCCGCGGGCGCGCTCGGCGCCGGGGGCGGCGTGGTTACGATTTGTTCTTCTTTCTTGCAGGCCGTGAGGCCGACCGCCACAAGGGCGGCGATCAGGAGCGAGCGTGTCATGTTTTCTGGTCCTTTAGGAGGAAGGAGATCATGTGTTCAACGAACGTTTGGATGTCCGGCGACGGCGTTATCTGCACGTCATGATTATTCTATCAGCAACCTGGAGTCCCTAGGGGCTCTATAGCCCCAGCACGCTGGTCGCCGCGGCGGGCTTGGAGGCTTCCCATAGCTCCTCGTAGCGTTCGAGCAGCTGCTGCGCGCCCCCGAGCTCGTTCTGTCCTCGCGCGTAGCGCATGTGGTCGTGGTGGAAGCGGTGAAGGTAGTGGCTCGCGTCGAAGACCACGAAGGGATCGTAGACGTGGCGCGCCCTGCGCGGAGTCTGGCGCACTTTCGCGATGTGGCTGTAGCGCTGGAGCAACGTGACGAAGCGCGGGCAGGTGCGGGTCATCGCTTCGGGCTCGTGGAGCACGATGTACAGGCGGTTGAGCGGGTCGGCGCGCAAGAACGTGCGCACGAGGTCGCAGCGCGCGGGATTGTTGTAGCGTGCCGAGAGCGACTTGTCGAAAATGCGGATCACGCGCTGCGTTTTCGTCAGCACGTCGTCGAACATCTCGTCGTACTCGCGCATGCTCTCGAAGCGCTCGTACTGCGCGTGCGGCAGCACCCCCTGCAGCGGC
>CAZULX010000459.1:0-4307 GCA_964621335.1 uncultured Streptomycetaceae bacterium | reverse complement strand
TCGAATCGACGCGCTACCGATTCGAAGTCGTGGATATGGACCACAACCGCGTCGACAAAGTGCTGATCTCTCGCAAAGCGGAGCCGGCGGATTCAGAGGGCGCGAAGTCGTAACTGCGCTTCACCGGGTCTCTCCGCTTTGCGTTGGGCGCTGCACAAAGCTCCATACTGATGACTTTAGACAACCCGCAGGGCGAGGCACGCGGCACGATCGCTCGTGCCGAAAAGCCGCCGCGCATTCTCGTGGCGGTGGCAGTAGCGGCACTCGCGCTGCTCGTGTGGCAACTGTCGGATCTGTTGTTGTTGCTGTTCGGAGCCATCATCCTTGCGACGGCGCTGCGAGCGCTGGGGGCACCGCTACAGAAGTATTTACACGTATCGCCGCGCGCGTCTGTGTTGGCGACCGTGCTGGTCGGGCTGATCGCCGTGGTCGCGGGCATTTGGATCATTGGCGACCGTGTAGCCGCGCAATTCGAGGACCTGCGGCAGCGCATTCCGGAGGCACTTGCCGCAGTGACCGACTGGTTGAGCAGTCACCCGGTCGGGGCGGAGATCCTCGCCACCTGGGAGGATGTGAGGCAGGAGAAACCCCCGTGGGGCCGGTTCGCGAATCTGGCGGGGTCAACGCTCGGTGCCATCGGCTCCACCAGCTTGATTCTCATTCTCGGCGTCTATCTCGCCATCGACCCTGTCCAATACCGGCGGGGGTTTCTCCGGATGATTCCCCCGGCATACCGCACCGACATCGATGCTGCACTGGGCGCCAGCGGTGACGCCTTGTCGAAGTGGCTCAAAGGCCAGGGCATCTCGATGCTTTTCGTGGGCCTGGCGACGGCGGTCGGACTCGCTCTCTTGCAAGTGCCGCTCGCCCTTTCCCTCGGCGTCATCGCGGGCGCGCTCGCGTTCATCCCTTTCTTCGGTCCCATAGCCTCCGGTGTTCTGGCCGTGATGTTCGCGTTCATCGAAGGTCCCGAAAAGGCGCTTTATGTGGCTGGGCTGTGTCTGGCGATCCAGCAGATAGAGGGCAACGTCCTGATGCCCCTCGTTCAGCGCTGGGCGGTCGAGTTGCCGCCGGTGCTTGGAATCACTGCAGCGGTGATCTTCGGCATATTGTTCGGAATCGTTGGGGTGCTGTTTGCGACGCCGCTCATGGTCGTGGTCATGGTGCTGGTGCAGAAGCTGTATATCGAGGCTTTCCTCGAATCGGGCGCATCTGATGGGCCGGCCCTGAAATCCTGAACTGCATTGGGTCTCACACCGCGATCACGCCGTTTGCGTCTGGAGCCACTCGAGCTCGTGCGCGATGCGCTCGACCGCGCGGCGCCCCTCATCGATGGCCTCTTTCGCGCGATGGAAATCGAGCAGCGCGAGGTGGCCCAGCCGCGGCGCGATGAGCACGTCCGGCGGCTCGCCTGCCATGCGACTGCGCGCGATGCGCACCTGCATGATGTGCAGGCTGGAGGCGAGCACGTCGAACAACACCGGTGCCTGCTGCTTTTCAGCAGCCGGCTGCGCGGGCCCGATAGCGCCGATGTTGTCCTGCAGCTTGTGAACCCAGTCCGACACGATACTGCGTGTCGCCTCCGGCTCTGCACGCCGGCGGGGCCGCAGCATGTCGGAGCTTAGGTCGACGGCAATCACCAGATCCGCACCCATCGCGCGCGCGAGCGAGACGGGTACGGGGTTGACGAGTCCCCCATCGACGAGCACCGACCGCTCGCGCACTACCGGCGCAAAGAGCCCCGGGAGCGCGATCGACGCACGCACGGCTTCCAGGGTCGAGCCGGTGCGTAGCCACACTTCCGCGCCGGTCTGCAGCCCGGTTGCGACTGCGCCAAACGGAACGGGCAACGCATCGATTGGACGGTCGGCGAAATGGCGCTGCAGGTGTTGCATGAGCCGCTCGCCTTTCACGAGTCCGCCGCCCAAGCCCAAATCCATGAAGCCCAAGACATCCCGCGGCGTCATGGCGCGGACCCAGCGTTCGAGCTTGTCGAGTTCGCCGGCGGCGAAGGCAGCCCCGACGAGTGCTCCGATGGACGTTCCGCACACCAGATCAGGCGAGATGCCGCTTTCCGCGAGCGCGCGAATGACGCCGATGTGGGCCCAGCCTCGCGCTGAGCCGCCACCGAGCGCGAGGCCGACGCGCGGTCGGACTGGGGCAGGTCGTCTTTCCATGATCGCGAGCCTACGTCGAGACGAGCCCGCGCAGGTTGACGTGGATCAACAAGATTGGCGCACGCGGCGCATCGACTTGACGTCGCCGATGGTTCTCGCCGCTGCGTTGACGTCCGTCGGCAGATGCGCGGATATTCCGGGAACATCCGCCACCGGCTTACCCGAACATGCCCGCGCGCGCGTCATCCGATAGCTCTTCCAGTCGGGAGTGAACCGCCCCGGGATTCCCGGAGAGCTGACAAGAGTGCTGAACGACCGCTCGATCTGGTGAAGCGCCAATTCCAGGCGAGCCGCCCCAATCAGCTGTGGGTAGCGGACTTTACCTACGCCGCGACGTGGGTGCTACCGCACAAACGCGCGGTGGAGGCGATCCGGCGAGCCGAAGGAAAAGGAGGTAACGGAGGGAGACCTTGTGGTTTCCCTCTTGTTCGTTCTCCGGGAATCACAGTTAGGGCGCCTGGCGCAGGACGTCGGCGAGCGTGCCGACGAGCTCGTCGATTTGCTGTTTGCTGATGATGAGCGGCGGCGAGAGCGCGATCGTGTCGCCGGTCACTCTGATCAGCACCCCTTTGTCGAAACAGCGCAGGAAAGCATCGAAAGCGCGCACGCCGGGTTTGCCGGGCATGGGCTCGAGCTCGATGCCCGCGACCAGGCCGAGGTTCCTCACGTCGAGGACGTGCGGCAGCTCGCGCAGACCGTGCACCGCGTTTTCGAAGTAGGGTGCGAGCTCGCGGGCACGATCGAAGAGCTTTTCCTCCTCGAACACCTCGAGGCTCGCGAGCGCCGCCGCCGCGGCGAGCGGGTGTCCTGAATAGGTATAGCCGTGGAAAAGCTCGATCGCGTTTTCCGGCGCGGCATTCACGATGCCTTCGTATATACCCTTACGCACCACCACCGCGCCCATGGGCACGGTGCCGTTGGTGATCCCTTTCGCGAGACAGACGATGTCCGGAACCACGCCGAAGAGATGCGTCGCGAAAGGCGCACCGAGCCGGCCGAAACCGGTGATCACCTCGTCGAACACGAGCAGGATGCCGTGCTTGTCGCAGATCGCGCGGAGGCGTTCCAGGTAGCCTTTCGGCGGCACCAGCACGCCGGTCGAGCCCGCCATCGGCTCGACGATGACGGCGGCGATGTTGGACGCGTCGTGCAGCGCCACGATGCGTGTCTCGAGCTCGTCGGCGAGGTGCGCGCCCCACGCGGGTTGCCCGCGCGTGAACGAGTTCTGCTCGAGATTGTGGGTGTGCTGGAGGTGGTCGACGGTCGAGAGGAGATTACCGAAAGCTTTGCGATTGCCGGGTATGCCGCCGACCGAAATGCCGCCAAAATTGGCGCCGTGATAGCCGCGCTCGCGCCCGATCAGCCAGCGCCGCGAGCTCTCTCCGCGCGCGCGGTGGTAGGCGAGCGCGATCTTGAGCGCGGTGTCGACCGCCTCGGAGCCCGAGTTCGTAAAGAACGTGTAATCGAGGTCGGCGGGCATCAGGCGCTTCAGGCGCTCGGCGACTTTGAACGGCCCGGGATGACCCATCTGGAACGGCGGTGCGTAATCGAGCTCGCCCGCCTGCGCCCGGATCGCTTCGGTGATCCTGGGGCGGCAGTGTCCCGCGTTGGTGCACCAGAGGGCCGCAGTGCCGTCGAGGATCCTGCGCCCGTCCTCGGCCACGAAATGCATGTCGCGGGCCGAGGCGAGGATGCGCGGCTTCGCCTTGAAGGAACGGTTGGCGGTGAACGGCATCCAGAACGGATCGAGCGGATAGTCTCTGGGATTCATGGGGGGCACTCGCGCTGAAAGCACCATTGTGCCAGTCGGACCCGTGGGGAACCACCTGCACGCGTTTCCGGCCCGGCGTCTGCCGAATGCTATATTCGGCGCCTGATTCCCGCGGGCTTGGTTCAGCATGGGACGCGCAATCGTCTGCCTCACTTTCGATTTCGACGCCGTGTCGGGCTGGATCGCGCGCGGCATGACTACGCCGGGGCCGATCTCGCGAGGCGAGTTCGGGCCGCAAGTGGGGGTGCCGCGCATCCTCGAGCTGCTCGAGCGCCACGCCGTGCCGAGCTCGTGGTACATCCCCGGTCATACGCTCGAGACCTACCCGGAGGCGTGCAACCGGGTCGCCGAAGCCGGAC
>CAZULX010000458.1:0-8792 GCA_964621335.1 uncultured Streptomycetaceae bacterium | reverse complement strand
TGCGCTCCGCCTCCTCGAGCGCGCGCAGCGTCCCTTCCAGGACGTCGCCGCCGATCGCGTGCATGCGCGACTTGAAGGAGAGGATCGCGATCTCGTCGCCGGTGTGCCAGCAGCGCACCGCGTCGGTTTCGAATATCGTCTCGCCGTGGCGCGCTTCCTCGCCCGCGAGCGTGGCCGGGAAAGGCTGCCTGCTATAGACCGGCAGCTTCGGCCTCGGTTCGTAAGCGCGCGTCGCCGGAGCATACGATCCCTGGGGAAGGTGCACCGCGGTGCGGCCGGCTTCGGCCACCCACGCGGGAAGCGGCACCGCCGCCATCGTTTTTCCCGCGGCGATGTCTTCGGCGATCCATCCGGCGACCCGCTGCCAGCCCGCGGCCTGCCACATCTCGAAGGGGCCGCGCTCCCAGCCGAAACCCCAGCGTATGGCGAAATCGAGGTCGCGCGCGTTATGCGCGATCTCTGCGAGGTGGACCGCGCAGTAATGCCAGGCGTCGCGATAGATCGACCACAGGAAACGCGCCTGCGGGTGGTCGGAGGCGTGCAGCGCTTCGAAGCGCTCGGCAGCGTTCCTGTTTTTCAGGATGTCCACGACGCGCTCATCGGCCCGCCCTTCGGACAGGCGGTAAGCGCCGGATTCGAGGTCGAGCACGTGTATGTCGGGCCCCACTTTCTGGTAGACCCCGCGCCGCGTTTTCTGCCCGAGCGCGCCTTCCTGGACGAGACGCGCGAGCCACCCGGGAATGTCGTAATAGCGATGCCACGGGTCGTTCGGCAGCGACTCCTTCATCGTGTTGACGACGTGTGCGAAGGTGTCGAGGCCGACCACGTCCGCGGTGCGGAAGGTCGCGCTCTTCGGCCGGCCGATGAGCGAGCCCGTGAGCGCATCGACCGTGTCGAACCCGATCCCCAGCCGCTCGGCGTGATGGACCGTCGCCAGCATGGAAAACACGCCGACGCGATTCGCGATGAAGTTGGGGGTGTCTTTCGCGCGCACCACCCCCTTGCCGAGCGTGGTGACGAGAAAAGCTTCGAGATCGTCGAGAAGCGCGCCGTCGGTGTGCGCGGCCGGTATCAGCTCGACGAGATGCATGTAGCGCGGCGGGTTGAAGAAATGGACTCCGCAGAAGCGGCTGCGCAGCTCCTGCGGAAACGCGTCCGCGAGACGGTTGATCGAGAGCCCCGAGGTATTGCTTGCGAATATCGTGTGCTCGCCGAGATGCGGCGCGACTTTGCGATACAGGTCCGCTTTCCAATCCATGCGCTCGGAGATGGCTTCGATCACCAGGTCGCACTCGGAGAGTAGGCCCAGATGCTGCTCGTAGTTCGCAGGTTGGATCTGCGCCGCCCGCGCGGGTATCGCGAGCGGGCTCGGCTCGAGCTTGCGCAGGTTCTCGATCGCCTTGCGGACGTTGCCGTTGGGATCGCCTTCTTTCGCGGGAAGCTCGAAGAGAAGCGCGGGCACGTTCGCGTTGACGAGGTGCGCCGCGATCTGCGCCCCCATCACGCCCGCGCCGAGCACCGCCGCTTTCCGAACCATGAAGCCGTGGGCCTGCATGCAATGCTGCTTTCGCGAGTAGGGCTACGAGCCCCTAAGTATAAAGCGCAGCCGGCAGCGCGGCGGGGCCGCCCGCCGGCCGCCTCAGAACGGGTGCGAGTACTGCAAAGACAGGATGTCAGCCTTGCTCTCGAATCTGCCGATCAGGTTGCTCGCGCCCACCGCGACGTTCACGTTCGCGTCACGCATGAACTCGTGCGCATAGCCGATTTCCAGCACGCCCGCCCTGGGCACCTGGTACTGCAGGCCGACCGCAACCCACTTTCGGTCCTGGTCCGGCAGCCGCGGCGTGCGCGTCGCATCGTTGGTCGGCGTCTCGTCGTACGCGGCTCCCATGCGCAGCTTCATGCGATCGTTGAGCCTGTAGTTCGCGCCCACGCCCAGGCGCCACGTGTCTTTCCACTGGAACGGCAGCGTCGTGAAAGTCGAGCCTGCCGGCCCGCCGGCTGAAGCGCTCGTGCGCATGACCACCAGTTGCTGCACGCTGTCCCAGCCCGTCCGGGTGACATCGGCCATGATCTCCCATTGGGGATTGAGCACATGAAACACGCTGAACGAGGCCGTATCCGGCACGGTCAGGTCCGCGCTGACACTGCCGCTGAACGGCGCCCCGGCCGGCCCTGTGAAGTGCGCGTCCCCGTCCAGGGAATACTTTATTTTCGAGCGATAGCTCGCCCCCAGGCGCGTGCTGGGGGTCGCCTCGACCATCACCCCGAAGTTGTAACCGAAACCCACGTCGTCGGCCTTCAGGTTCACATTGCCCAGCGCGGCGGCGCCTGAAAACGAGGAGAGCTCCGCTTTCAGCAACTGCGCGCTCACCCCCGCGCCCACCGACACCTTCTCGTTCACCCGGTATGCGAACGCCGGGTTGAGATTGATGGTCTGGATTTTCGACTTGAGCGCGGTGAGCTGACCTCGCCAGCCCTGGTCGTAACTCGTGGTGAGCCCGAACGGCACGTTGATGGCGAAGCCGACGCGCAGCCGGGGATTGATCTGCATCGTAGAGAAAGTGTTGGGGACGTAGGCCCAGTCACCGCCATCCCCGCCTTCGCCGGTTCCGGCGCCGGCGAAGGCGCCGGTGGAGCCGGTATTCTGGAATTCGAACGAAGGCTTGAAGATATGGAGTGCGGCGGTGAGCTGCCGGCTCTGTTTGAGCAGCATCATTCCGGCCGGATTCGACCAGACGACGCTCGCGTCTTCCGCCGCGGCCGCGCCGCCGGCAACCGCGTTGCCGGTCGCGCTGCCGCTCTGTATCCCGATCGCAAATCCGCCTGCGACTGCGTTGGCGGCGAACGACGCCAGCGCTGCCGCCACGACGAGTGAAGTGGCATTGCGTCGGTACACCATGGAGCGCCTCCCTTTCGTGTGGCTTCTTATCGCTGCGATGATATTACGTTGGCCGCGCCCATACGGAGCGAAATCGACGTACGTCCTCTATTGTTGCGTCGATACAACACGCGGCCTTCGGTTCTCGTCGACCGCGACATACGTCAGCACCGCCTCGGTCACTTTCACGCCGGCGTCGCCCGCCGCGCGATGCTGCGCATAGACCTCCACACTGACCGTGATCGACGTGCGTCCGATACGCACGACTTCCGAATACAGGCTCACGATGTCGCCGACGAAAACAGGTTGCCTGAACACGAACGAGTTCACCGCAACCGTCGCCACCCTGCCTTGCGCGACGCGCATCGCGGGCACCGCGCCTGCGAGGTCGACCTGCGCCATGATCCAGCCGCCGAAGATGTCTCCGGTGTGGTTCGCGTCAGCCGGCATCGGGATCACGCGCAGCGTGGGCTCCTTGACCGGAAGGTCCATGGTGGGCCGCTGGTCGCTCATGACGCCCCCGGAAGTGCGCGGGCTAGTGCCCCGCGTACATGCGATCGATTTCAGCGTTGAACTTTTCCATCACCTTCACGCGCTTGAGTTTCATGGTCGGCGTGAGCAGACCGTTTTCGACCGTCCACGGCTCCAGCATGACCACCGCGCGGCGCACCTGCGCATGGCCCGGAAGCTCTTTCAGTTGCGCGCCGATGCGCTCGAGCACGACCTTCTGCACCCGGTCGTCACCCGAGGGCGCGCCTGCAGGCAGCCCTTTCTCTGCGGACACTTTGGCCCACTGTTCGGCGTTCAGCACCGCGACGACGCTCAAGAAAGGCTTCGCTTCGCCGAGCAGCATCACCTGGTCGAACAGGGGATCGCGCACGATCGCGTTCTCGACGTCGACCGGTGCGATTTTCTCGCCGTTCGACATGACGATGATCTCTTTCAGGCGGCCGGTGACGTAGACGTGGCCCTGCGGGTCGATGCGCGCGGTGTCGCCCGAGTTGAGCCAGCCGTCGTCCGAGAGGATCTGGCGCGTGGCTTCGGCATTGTCCCAATAGCCCAGCATCACATTAGGCCCTTTGATGAGTAGCGCGTCGTGGGGGCCGAGCTTCACCTCCACGCCGGGAATCGCAGCGCCGACGCTGGCGGGGACGTTGTCGTGGGGGCGGTTCGCGCACGCCACGGGCGCGCACTCGGTCATGCCGTAGCCCTGCAGCACCGGCAGGCCGAGCCCGATGAAGACGCGCGAGATTTCGGGCGGCAGCGCAGCGCCTCCGGAAAGCGCCACCTTGAGCCTGCCGCCGAGGCGCGCGAGCACTTTCGCCGCCACCAGCTTGTTGAGCAGCGGCCACAGCAGAAACGAAGGTTTCCACGGCCCGCGTCCCTGCTCGTGCTCGAAGCGCGCGTAGCCCACTTCCACCGCGAGCAGAAAAAGCTTCTTTCTCGCCGGCGGCCCTTCGTCGAGCTTCGCGCGTATCGCGCCCCACACTCGCTCGTAGATGCGCGGCACCGAGACCAGCACCGTCGGCCTCACGGTCTGCAGGTCTTCGCTCAATTGCGGTATCGACCGCGCGTAGGCCGTCGTCGACCCCGCCATCATCGTGAGGTAGTAGCCGCACGTGCGCTCGAACGTGTGCGAAAGCGGCAGGAACGACATGAAGACGTCCTCACGGGTGGTCGCCATCACGCCGGTCAGGCAACTGTGCGCGTTGGTGAGGATGTTGTGATGCGAGAGCATCACCCCTTTGGGGCGGCCCGTGGTCCCCGAGGTATAGACGATCGTGGCGAGCGACTTCGCATCCTGCGGAACGTGACGCGTCGCCCCGGCCGAGGGTGGGAGCCAGTCGGCGAGCGACTGGAGCCGCGGCTCCGCGGCGTCGGCGACCGGCTTAACCGCGAGAAAACGCACGAGAGCGCCGAGCTGTTCACGCACTTCCGCCAGCGATTTCCATTCTTCGGCGCCTTCAAAAAGCAGCGCCTTGCAGCCCGCATTACCCAGGATGTAGGCAACGTTGTCGGGCCGGTCCTGGGTGTACAGCGGCACCACGACGAGACCGAGGCCGAGCGCCGCGATATCGCACATCACCCATTCGGGCGAGTTGCGCAGCATGATCGCCACGCGGTCACCGGCCGTGAGGCCGTCGCGCTCGAACGCCACCTGCCAGCGCGCGATGCGCTCGTTCATTCCGGCCCACGTGTGCTCGCGCCATGCGCCCGCGCCGTCGTCGAAATAGCGATAGGCGACGAGATCGGGGGTGCGCCGCGCGCGCTCGCGGAAAAGGCCGTCGAGCGTCACTGCGGTTTCGACTGGGATCAGGTCAGCGCTGGTCGATGTCTGCACGGCTTTCTCCTTGTTGGGATCGCAACGATTCGAACGTCACCGGCTGCGTCGTCTGGAAAATCTCGGTCCTGCCGAGGTCCATCGGAAAATCGTCGACCATGATCGCCTTGCGCCGTAATGCGCGGGCGCGCCCGGCGATCGCGGCTTCGGCCTGCGTGATGGCCCCGTCGGCGAGCGCCCGTTCCACGTCGGGCTCGGGAAGGCCGTCGCCGCTCGCGCCTTCGCGCGAAGCGCGGATTTTCTGCTCGACCGGCTCGGCTTCGATGACCGCGGCGAACGCCGCCTCGAGAATGCCGATCGGTTCGTCCTCGGCCGTGGACACGTACATCCCTGCAGTCAGGCGCTCGCGCGCGGGGCCCGGGCGCAGCACGGCATCGCAGACGCGGTGCCCGAGGAGGTCGGGCGGCGGAGCGAATTCCCGTCCCCACGGGAACACGATGAAGCGCAGCAGCCCCGGCACCCCGCGGCCCGGCAGGTTTTCGAAAAGTCCGTAGAAGGCCTCTTCGGTACGCGCGAGCGCATCCTGAACCGACCAGTGCAGAAAAGGCAGGTCCTCGGCGGGACGGCCGTCGTCTTCGAAACGCTTCAGGGCACACGAAGCGAGATAGAGCTGGCTCAGGATGTCGCCGAGGCGCGCGGAAAGGCGCTCGCGGCGCTTGAGCGCGCCGCCGAGCAGAAACATCGCGACGTCGGCGGCGTAAGCGAACGCGCTCGAAAGCCGCGTCAGCTGCTGGTAGTAGCGATGGGTTTCGCGGTCGCCCGGCGCGCCGGCGAAACGCGCGCGCGTGAGCCCCATCCACAGCGCCCGCGCCTTGTTGGACGCAACGAAAGCGAGATGGCCGAAAAACGCCGCGTCGAACGCTTGCGTCGCCGCGCCGCGGTCGGTCTCCGCCACCGCGGCGATCTCCCGCAGCACGTAAGGATGGCCGCGGATCGCGCCCTGCCCGAAGATGATCATCGAGCGCGTGAGGATGTTCGCGCCTTCCACCGTGATCGCGATCGGCGTCTGCTGGTAGGCACGGCCGAGATAGTTGCTCGGCCCGAGACAGATGCCTTTGCCCCCGTGCACGTCCATCGCGTCGTTGATGACCTGCCGCCCGCGCTCGGTCAGGTGGTATTTGACGATCGCCGAAATCACCGACGGCTTCTCTCCCAGGTCCACCGCGCCCGCCGTCATGACGCGCGCGGCGTCCATGATGTAGAGATTGCCGGCGATGCGCGCGAGCGCTTCCTCGACGCCTTCGAAGCGCCCGATCGACACGTCGAACTGTTGCCTCACGCGGCCGTACGCGCCGGTGGTTCGCGCGCACAGCTTGGAGACGCCCACCGAGCTCGCCGGAAGCGAAATCGAGCGCCCCGCCGCGAGGCAGTTCATGAGCATCTTCCAGCCCTGGCCTGCGTAGTCGACCCCGCCGATCACGTATTCAAGCGGCACGAAGACCTCGCGCCCCCAGTTCGGGCCGTTCATGAACGCGCCGTCGAGCGGCAGGTGCCGGCGGCCGATGTGCACGCCCGGGGTGTCGGTGGGTATCAGCGCGAGCGTGATGCCCAGATCGGCCGTGCCGCCGAGGAGGCGATCGGGATCGTAGAGCCTGAAGGCGAGGCCGAGGAGCGTCGCGATGGGCCCGAGCGTGATGTAGCGCTTCTCCCACGTGAGGCGCATGCCGAGCACACCGCTCTCGCCCTGCCACTCGCCGCGCGTGACGACGCCGAAATCGGGAATGTTGCCGGCGTCCGATCCCGCTTCGGGGCTCGTCAGCGCGAAGCACGGCATGTCGATGCCTTTCGCGAGCCGCGGCAGGTAATGCTCTTTCTGCTCTTTCGTTCCGTAATGCAGCAGGAGCTCGGCGGGACCGAGCGAGTTCGGCACCATCACCGAGATCGCGGCGGTTCCGCTTCTCGTCGTGAGCTTCATGATGACCGCCGAATGCGCGAGCGCGGAAAAACCGAGGCCGCCATACTCCCTCGGGATGATCATGCCGAGGAAGCCGCGGTCCTTGATGAGGCGCCACGCTTCGGGCGGCAGATCGTAGCTCTCGTGCGTGATGTTCCAGTCGTCGACCACGCGGCACAGCTCTTCGACCGGGCCGTCGAGAAACGCGCGCTCCTCGGCGGTGAGCTGCGGCACCGGATACGCGAGGAGCTTGCTCCAGTCGGGACGCCCGCTGAAGAGCTCGCCGTCCCACCACACCGTTCCTGCTTCGAGCGCTTCCTGCTCGGTCTGCGATACCGCAGGCAGGATGCGGCGGAAAACGCCGAGGAGCGGGCGGCCGAGCAGCGCGCGGCGGATGGGGCCGGGATTCACCAGCAGAGCACCCACCGCAAGCAAGACCCAGAGCGCGACGGCGAGGCCGTGCGGTGGAGCGCAGAAGTAGGTGATGAGCGCGAGGCCGGCGGCGATGGCCGCAGTCCACACCCAGGCGGGCGCGCGATGATAAGCGAGGGCCCACAGCGCTGCGACGGCGAGCGCTGCTGCGAGCCACGCGCTCAAACGGGCGTCCTCCCGCGACGCACGTTCCCCCGCGTGAGCGATCCATTCGTCATGCAGCGATTGTACGCCACGAAACCGCCGTGCCCGGAAATTGCATGAGCCCGGGTGAAGGTGTCGTACCATCGGCATCGGAAAGGAGTCCTGCATGAGCGACCCGTGGGTAGGCGTGGGACTGGTATTCGCGACATTCGCCGCGCTCCTCGCGGTGTTCAGCATCATCGGTCCGATGCTCCAGCCCGAGGTGCTGCGCAAAGGCCTGCACATTTCGATGGGGCTCACCACTTTAAGCTTCCCGTGGCTCTTCGAAACGCCGTGGCCGGTCGTGCTCGTCGCCGGTGCGAGCGCCCTTGCGTTCCTCACTTTCCGCACGCGCTTCGTGCTTTTTCGCCGGCTCGCACGTGCGATGCAGGGCATCAAGCGCGTCTCGGTCGGGGAGTATTGCTTCGTCGCCGCGACCTGCATCGTGTTCGTCCTCGCGGCCGACGATCCGGTCCTCTATTGCATCCCGATGCTGCTCCTCACGCTCGCCGATTCCGCGGCCGCGCTGGTGGGCACCGCGTGGGGACGCCATCGCTACATGACTCTGGGGGATTACAAGACGCTCGAAGGCAGCGCCGCCTTCTTCATCGTCGCATTCGCGTGCATCGCGTTGCCGCTCGCGTGGTTCACGCCCGCATCCAACCCCGAGTCCATCGCCGTCGCGGCGTTGATCGCCATCGCGGTGACGGTGCTCGAAGCCGCGGTCGGGGGCGGTTTCGACAACCTGCTGGTGCCGCTCGGCGCTTTCGCCGCGATCAAGGCGACCGGTCTCACGGTGGGGCAGCCGGACGCGCTGGAAAGCGGCTCGCCGCTCGTCGTTGCGGGATTGTCGGTCGCAGCGGCGCTGCTCGTGCTGCTGGTAGCGGTTCTAGCCTCGTGGCGAAAAACCAGCGCGCTCGGCGAGACCAGCGCACCTGACTAGTTAGGCAGCGAAGCGATCTATGGATCGCCGAAGGAAAGGAGGTTACGGAGGAAAACCATGGGTTTCCCTCTTGTACGTTTACCGCAGGCGAGCGTAGCGAGTCCCCGCAAGGGAAACC
>CAZULX010000457.1:0-13014 GCA_964621335.1 uncultured Streptomycetaceae bacterium | reverse complement strand
TGCGATCGAAGGCAAAGACGGCTACGCGCGCGCTTATGCCGGCGAATGGAGCGCGGAAGTGCTGCTCGACGGGCTCGGCACCGATTACCGGATTCCGGAAGTGTCGATCAAGCCGCATGCGGCCAGCGCGCGGGTGCAGGCTGCGATCGAAGCGACCGCCCGGCTGTGCAGCGAGAACGCGATCGATGCCAGGCAGTTGAAGTCGATCCGCCTCGGCATACCGAAAGTGATCCAGGGGCGCCTCACCACGAACGAGCCGCGCGATTTGCAGGCGGCGCAGATGAGCGCGCCTTTCGCGGTCGGGCTCACGCTCGCGAAAAGCAAATCGCTCGCGCCCGGATTCGCGCTCAGCGTCGACGATTTCCAGCAGGGCATGCGGGACGCGGCGACGCTCGCGCTCACCAAACGCGTCGAATGCGTGCTCGACGACGACGTCGAGCGCGTGAGCACCGCGGAGTCGGTGGGCGCGAAGCTCACGTTCGAGCTCGCGAACGGCACCGTCCACTCGGTCTTCATCGAAGCGCCGCACGGCAGCACCGCGCGGCCTTTCGCGAACGCCGACCACGAAGCGCGGTTCAGGAACGAGCTCGAGCGCAGGCTCACGCCCGCAGCGTGCGGGAAGCTCCTCGCGACGCTGCGCGATCTGCCGGCGCTCGAAGACACCACCGCCGTCGCGACCGCGCTCCGCTAAGACGGGCCTCAAGGCCCAGTCGCTTCTGCCGTTGTTTCCTTCGTGCCCGGCCGCGTGCCGGAACATGCCCTGCGCGGGTCGTCTCGTGCGGGGGCCGCTCCCCGTACGAGGGGTAAACGAAGCCAGCTCGAATGCAGCAGCCCGAAACTCGCTCCCCGGTAGGGCGTCTGCCTCGTCAGGATGCGCCGGCAGACCTATACCGCAGCCGATCGCGCGTGGACTGGCTGATCTTCGGCACCGACACGGTCGATCGCCGTCAGCGCATGCGCATGCTGCGCTTTCTAATGGCTGCCGGAAGCTCGCTCTTCATCGCCTGCCTCTTCGGTCTCGGCTACGCGCTCGGTTCCCTGCCGCTCGATGTATTCGTCCAGGCGAGCGCGATGATCGCATGCTGCGTGGTCGTCTTCTTCGTGCTGTTCCGCACCCGGTGGAACCTCAGGTTTCCCGATCCCAGCCTCACGTTCCCCCAGATCCTCGCCTCCGTGCTCGTTACGAGCTGGGTCCTGTATCACGCCGGGGAAGCGCGCACGATCTACCTGCTCGTCTACATGGTCTCTTTCCTTTTCGGCCTCTTCCAGTTCCAGGCTGGCAGGCTCGCGCTGCTCGCAGGCGTCATGTTGGGGTCGTACGGCGCGGTCGTGCTGCTGCTCGGGTTGCACCAGCCCGGGTCGGTAAACATGGCCATGGAGTTGCTGCGCTTCCTCGTCCTGGGCGCCGTACTCGGGTGGTTCGCCATCATGGGAGGCTACATCCAGAAGCTCCGCGCACGGCTGCGCGACGCCCGCGACTCGGCGACAGCCGCAAACCGCGCAAAGAGCGAGTTCCTGGCCAACATGAGCCACGAGATCCGCACCCCCATGAACGGGGTGCTCGGCATGACCGAGCTCCTGCTCGACACCGAGCTCGATGCAACGCAGCGGCGATACGCGCAGAACGTGCTCAGCTCTTCCGAGGCGCTGCTGCACATCATCGATGACATCCTCGATTTTTCGAAGATTGAAGCAGGCAAGCTCGATCTCGACGCAATCGATTTCGAAGTGCGGCAGACGGTCGAAGCCGTCGCCGAGCTGCTGGGCGAAATTGCGCGCGCCAAGGGCATAACCTTCCTCCTGGACATCGCGCACGACGTGCCGGCGCATCTGAGAGGCGATCCGGGGCGCCTGCGGCAGGTCCTCGTCAATCTCGTCGGCAATGCCGTCAAGTTCACCGCCTGCGGCGAAGTCGCCCTGACCGTTACGCGTGCATCGTCCTCGGGCGACGCGGCCGGCGCGCTCGAGTTCACTGTCCGCGACACGGGCATCGGCATGGACGCCGAGACATGCAAGCGCATATTCAGCCCGTTCACCCAGGCCGACGGCTCGACCACGCGCAGGTTCGGCGGCACCGGCCTGGGCCTCGTCATCTCCAGGCAGATCGTCGAAATGATGGGCGGGGAAATCGCCGTCGAAAGCCGTCACGGTGAGGGCTCGACCTTCCGGTTCACGGTCGTGCTCGCCGAGGCGCAGGCGAAAGGGGCCGCGCCGAAACCGGTCGCCGCGTCCGCGCCGGCGCCGTCGAAGGAGCGTTACATGTCGGCGCGTGTCCTGCTGTGCGAGGACAACCGCGTCAATCAGCAGGTGTGTCTCGCGATGCTGCGCAGTCTGGGCTGTGCATGCGAGGTCGTCGGCAACGGCCGCGATGGCCTCGCCGCTGCGATGGCGGGCGAGCACGACGTCGTGCTGATGGACTGCCACATGCCGGAGATGGACGGCTACGAAGCCTCCGCCGCCATACGCGCGCAGGAAGCCAGGTTGAACGCAGCACGGCGTGCGGTGGGCCTGCCGCCGCGGCGCGTGCCGATCATCGCGCTCACGGCGAACGCGATGGACGGCGACCGCGAGCAGTGCCTCGCGGCCGGGATGGACGACTATCTCGGCAAGCCTTACACGAAGGCGCAACTCGCTGCGGTGCTCGAGCGCTGGCTGGACGTGTCCGAAGCCGAGGCCGCGTAAGGACTGGCCGCCCCGTTACTTCGGTACCCGGAGACCCGCGATCGCCGCTGCGATGTCGCGGCTCACGCTCGCAAGCGCACGGCTGTGCGCGGCGACGAGCTCGTCGTAACCCGCGCCCGCGGGCTCGTTGACGACCGAGCGTCCGCTCACCGGAGCGCCGTCGCGCGCACGCACCGTCCACAGCGCCTGCAGCCTCGCGCCCTCGCCCGGCGTCGTCTCGAAGCGCTGGATGTCGATCAGCACACGATAGTCCGGCAGCCCGGCTGCCCGCTGCGCCGAGCTCCACGTGCGCGCGCCATCGATGAGCCGCGCGAGATGATCGGCGATCACGCGCGGTATCTCGCTTTTCAGCGGCGCGGCCCAGCGCGCGAGCTCCGCGATCTCGACAGCGTTCGGTGCGGAGCGCAGCACGAATTGCGGGCGATCGACCAGTTCGGGCACGGTGACCGGCCCGACCGCGATCGTGAACACGGGTGCGGTTGCCGCGGCGGCGCTCGCGGGCTCGGAAGCCAGCGTGAAAAACCGCGGCGGCGGCGAGGTGCCGCAGCCGAAGCCGACGGTCACGAACGCAGCCACTACGAGCGCGCCGACGGATTTCATTTTTCGTCCTTTCTGCCGCGTATCACCGCTTCGGGATGGCGCTCCAGATAATCGGCGAGCACGCGGAACGACTGCGCGGCGCGGCTCAGCTCGCGCAGGGCGTCGCTCGCTTCGAGCGGCAGCGGCTCGGCATCCGCGAGCGTGCGCTCGACCGAAGCCAGGGCCTTGCGCGCCTCGGTGAGCGCCTGGCGCGCTTCGACCATGGCCTTGCGCCCTTCGATCATCGTCTCGCGCGCCTCGGGCGTGATCTCGCGGTCGATGCGCTCGAGCATGGCGGAGGAGATCTGCAGCGTTCGCCGCAGATCGAGCCCGATCTCGCCGTAGGGAATGCTGTCGAGCTTCTTCGCGATCGAGCTGATCGTCGCCTGCAGCTCCTGCGTGCCGCCAGCGACGGTGGGCAGCTCGGGAGGCCGCTTGGTCACATCCATCGTGGCCTTGCGCTTATCCGGCACGAAATCGAGAGCGATGAAAAGCTGCCCGGTCAGCAGGTTCGCGGAGCGCAGCTGCCCGCGCAGGCCGCGCTCGACGAGCCGTGCGAGCGAAGGCGCCCCCTGCACCGGCGTGCCGCCCTCGCGGGCGCGCACGCCGAAGAGCCGCTCCGGATAGAAATCGATTTCGACGACGACCGAGAACTCGTTGCGGCTGGAATCGAAAAGAGGCTCGATCGCCTTCACTTCCCCCACCGCAAGACCGCGAAAGTCGACCGGCGCGCCGACGGCGAGGCCGCGCACCGACTCGCGAAAAGCGAGCGTGTAGCGCTCGGCGACCGTGATCGGCTGGCGCATCGCCAGCGTGCGGTCCGCGTAGAGCGCGAACACGGTGTTCTCCGCGACCGGCGGTTGCGGCGGAGCGGCGTCGGGCGCCTGGAACGCGAGCCCGCCCATCACCACCGAGGTGAGCGACTCGGTGTTGATCTTGAGGCCGTTCGCATCGAGCGCGACGTCGATCCCGCTCGCGTGCCAGAAGCGCGAGTTCTGCGTCACGTAACGGTCGTAAGGCGAGTTCACGAAAACCCTCACGATGACCCCCACGCCTTCCTTGTCGAGGTCGTAGGCGATGACGCGGCCCGCTTCGAGCCTGCGGAAGTAAACCGGAGAGCCGACGTCGAGCGAGCCGATGTCCTCGGCGCGCAGCACGAACTGCTTGCCGTTGAGCCCGGTCGTGATGACGGGCGGCGTTTCGAGCCCTTCGAAGTCGCGCCGCGAGTTCGTGGATTTCCCGGGGTCCATGCCGATGTAGGAGCCGGAGAGGAGCGTGCCGATGCCGGTGACGGTCCCACCCGCGATGCGCGCGCGCACCACCCAGAAGCGCGTGTCTTCGACGAGCAGGTCTTCGGCGGGCTTGGAGAGGTCGGCTTTCACGACCACGCCGGCGCGGTCCTCGGACAGCGTTACGTTCTTCACGACGCCGATGTCGACGTCCTTGTACTTGATGCGGGTCTTGCCCGCCTCCATACCTTCTGCCGTATTGAAGCGGATCGTCACCGTCGGTCCGTCCGCGAGGATCGCCCGCACCGCCAGCCATCCGCCGACCACCGCCGCGACGACGGGCAGCAGCCATACCCATTGCATCGCCCAGCGCCGCTGCGGCACGGCCCGCGCTTCGGGAAGCTCCGCCTCGGGCGGGTAGTCGGGCTCATCGGCCATGGCCGCCCTCCTCGCCCGCCGAATCCCAGATGAGCCGCGGATCGAAGCTCATCGTGGCGAGCATCGTCAGCACCACGACCGCGCCGAAAGCCGCCGCTCCCTGCCCCGGCGTCACCGTCGCGACGAGCTGCAGCTGCACCAGCGCGACCAGGATCGCGACGACGAAAATATCCAGCATCGACCAGCGTCCGACGATCTCCAACAGGCGGTAGAGCCGTGCGAGATCGTGCGAGTGCACACGCACGCCGCGATGCACCGCGATCAGCAGCGTGAGCAGCGCGAGCATCTTGAGCAGCGGCACCACGATGCTCGCGACGAACACGATGATCGCGAGCGGCCACGAGCCGGTCGACCACAGGAACACGATGCCGCTCATGATCGTGTCGCTCTGCCAGCCGAAGAGCGACTCCATCTGCATGATGGGCAGGATGTTCGCGGGCAGGTAGAGCACCATCGCGGACGCGAGGAATGCCCACGCGCGGACGAGGCTCGCGGGCTTGCGCGCGTGCAGGCGCGCGCCGCAGCGCGGGCACGCGGACGCAGCCTGCGGCGCCGGACGCGAGAGGAGCCCGCACGTCAGGCACGAGAGCAGGCCGGCTTGGGAGGCCGTGAGTACGGCCGCGCTCACCGCGCGAGCTCCAGGCGTGCCCAGATCGCGCGCGCGTCGAACGATGCGACTGCGGCGGCGATCATGAGCAGGAGCCCGCCGAAAGACCACAGCGCGATGCCCGGCTCCACATTCGCCATGCCGGCGAGCTTCACGAGGGACACGAGGAGCCCGAGGATGAACACTTCGGTCATCCCCCACGGCCGCACCGCCTGCAGGATGCGCAGCGCGAGCGGAAGGCCGTGCGGCACCCAGCCCATGCGCAGCGGCACCAGGACATAGGACATCGCTGCGAGCTGCACGCCGGGAACCACGATGGTCGTGAAGCCCACGAGCACGGCGAGCATGACCATGTTCTGCTCGTAGAGCGCGAGCGCGGTGCCGAAGAGGGTCGCGGAGGAGCTTTGCCCCTGCAGCTCGAGCCCGACGATCGGGAAGGCGTTCGCGATCAGAAAAAGGATCCCGGCAGAAAGCGTGTAGGCGAGAGGCCGGTCGACGTCCTCGGCGACGGGACGGTGCAGGACGCTGTCGCAGCGGGCGCAGCACGCGAGCATGTCCGCGCGCGGCGGCGCCACTCTCTGCAGCAGGTCGCATTCGGGGCAGGCAGTGAGGGGTGCGTACATAGGCTATCCGGGAGGCTACAGCAAGGATTGAACCCGGGGGACAAAGGTACGCCGCTCCTTCGCTTACGCTCCGGGCGCAAACGGCCCCCTTAGGCGGCTATCGCCGCTACGGTAAATTCACGCCGCTCCTTCGCTACGCTCCGGGCGCAAGGGCGCGCTTAGGCGGCTACCGCCGCTACGTTGTATTGCCGCTCGTCCTGAGGACGCGACCATCGGTCGGGTAGCCGGGCAAACCGTGAGAAAAGTCACTCCCCGGAGAATCCGGATGACATATCTTTGCCGCCGAAGTGCCGCCCCGAGGAAAGACGGCACGCATACGAACGCACGGCTAACAGGCGGAGTAGATGATGCATGCACAGATTAGGGTGGCGGAAGACCCGGAGCAAACCGAAGCCGAAGCGATCGAAGTCGCCGCGACGCAGCTCGCTCACAGCCTGCTGGCCGTGCTGATGCCGGCGAACCCGCCGCAGCCCAAGAACGCGCGCATCATCCGGCTCTTCGATTACGAGGCGGCCAAGAACGACCCGCAGCCCGCGATGGCGGCCGAGCCTCCGAAGCAGGAGCCCACGCCCCGCGAAGCGGCCAAAGCCGCGCGCAAGCTGAGCCTCTTCGCCGCCGCGGGGCTGATTTAACTCGAATTCACGCAAGCGCGGCGGCAGCGTGCTCCGCCCCGTCCTCGGCCCGCACGGCCCGGGATACCTCGGCCGCGTTCGCGGCGCAAGCACGGTCCGCGAGCAGCCCGCGCAGCGCCGCGGTCATGCGCCCGACTGTCAGACTCTGAAAAGCGATCGAGCGGCTGAGACCGAGGCGTGCGGTGCGCCTCGCGTTGTCCGGCTGGTCGAAAGCCACCGGCGTGATGAGCTGGGGCTTGCCTGCGGCGAGCGCCTGCGCGAGCGTGCCGATGCCGCCCTGGTGCACGTTCACCGCGGCGTGCGAAAAAGCGAGCGAATAAGGCAGGTAGCGGAAAACCCTGATCGTGCCCTGCATCGCAGCCGAAGCAATTGCGGCATCGTATTGCTGCGGATCCTGTCCCGTGATCAGCACGCCACGCCGGCCCAGGCGGCGCGCGCATTCGATAGCGGTCGTGAAGAAATCGCTCGCGTATATCGAGACCGACGAGCCCAGCGTGAAAACGATCGGCGGCGGACCGGCGTCCACGAATGCGGTGAAATCGCGCTCGAGCTCCGGGTCGACGCCCTTCCTGTCGTAGCGCGGGAAGCCGCAGAGCGTGGTATTCGGCGGCCAGTCCTCCTGCGCTTGCGCCAGCGCGCGCGAAAACAGCGCGAGATTTCCTTCCGGCGCGTACTGCCCTTCGAACTGCGCGTAACAGCGAACGCCCTTTGACTCCGCGCCGCTGCGCTCGGGACTAACGGTCCGCATCGGCGGCAGTCCGAGGTCGGAGCGCAGCTCGTGCAGCGGCAGCTCCCAGCGGCCGGCCCTGCGCTTCACGAACTCGAACACCGCCCGATACCGCGCGACGCCGAGCCGGCGTATCCAAGAGAGCCACGGCGCCGGCCCGAAAAGCGACGGGTCGATCGCCGACATGAGGCTGAGCGGCGAGAGCACCGTCGAGCGCCAGGCGATGCCGCGCTTCTCCGCGACGAGCCGCCCGGCGAACGTGAGCGGGTGCGTGACGATCAGGTCCGCTCCCGCTGCCGCGCGATCGAGATCCTCGTAAGCCGCGCGCACGTGCGGCATGACGACCCCGCGCATCAGGTATTCGGGACCTCGGGCCGGGTGAAAGAGCCTGCGCACGAGCGCGGCGGGATCGCCCAGGTCGGCGGCGTGCGGCCGCATCGGCACGAATGCGATGCCCGCGCTCTCCACGGCGTCCCGATGCAGATCGCTGGTCGCGATTTGCGGCAGGTGACCCCGGCGCTTGATCGCGAGCGCGATGCCGATGTAGGGATGGACGTCGCCGAGCGAGCCGAAAGTGGCGAGGACGATGCGTTTCAACGCGTGTTGGCCGGCGCGTCGCGGCGCCAGAGGTGCGTGCGCCAGCGCCACGCGATCAGCCCCGTCACCACGATGCCGAACACGCAGTAGAGCGTAGCCGTGAGCGGATAGCCGATGTGGGGGATCACCTGCCCCGCGATGAGCAGTCCCGGAACGTTGCCGTAGATCGCGAGCATGCGTATGCCCATCACCCGCCCGCGAAACTGGTCCCCGGTCGTGCGCAGCAGCATCGCCGCCATCGGCACCTGGCTCACGCTCTGCGAGACGCCGGCGAGAAAAAGAATGACGACGCCCCCGGCGAGATGGTTGGGCGCGTTGGCGAAGACGAGCAGGAACGAGTACCACGCCACGCACGCGACGATCATGAGACGCGCCGGCGGAAAGAAGCCCCCGTGCCGGCTCAGTACGATCGACGCGGCGAGCGACCCGGAGGCGGCGCCGGCGACCATGTAGCCGAGTCCCGTCTGGTCGGTGAGATAGATCTCCTTGGCCACGTACGGCAGCAGGCCGTTGAAAATCGGAAACGCCGTCAGGTTGAGAAGAAACGCGAGACACATCATCGCGAGCAGCCGCGGCGTCGTCCACACGTACTTGAGGCCTTCCTTCAGGTCGCGCCACGGCGAAGCCGCGGAACCGACGCGCGGCGTTACACCGGCCGCCCTCGCGGAGCGCCCGCTGCCCGCCTCGAGCGTGAGGAAAACGCTCGCCGCATAGAAGCTCGCGACTACGAGGTAGGCGGGTCCCATGCCGAGCAGCGCGACGAGGCCGGCGCCGGTGAGCGCGCCGAAAATCTTGGCGGAATCCTGCGTCGTGCGCTGTATGCCCATCGCGCCGATGAGGAGCCGCGGAGGCATCGTATCGCCCACGAGCGCCGCGCGCATGCCGATGTCCGAAGGGCGCACCAGCCCGAGGAGACCCGAAAGGATGAACACGTGCACCGGTGTCAGCATCCCCAGGAAGGTGAAAGTCATCAGGATCGTTGCGAGCAGGCAGTAGAACGCGCGCATCGCGCACAGCACGTTGCGGTGGCCGAGGCGATCGCCCATGACGCCGAACATGGGCGCGATGAGAGTGCCCATGTGCTGCAAGGACACGAAAATCGTGAGCAGCAGGACCGACTGGGTCTCGACCAGCACGTACCAGCCGAGGATGATCACTTCCATCTCGAAAGCCCACGACGTCGCGAGATCCGCGGGCCACTGGAAGCGGAAAGCGCGCACACCGAAAGGCGCGAGCGTGGACGCGCGCGGCGCGAGGCTCAAGACGGGGAAAGGTGCTGCATCGGGTTCGAATTCTTGTCGGGCGTGCCCCGGAAGTTAGCAGCACGGCCGTACAAGTTCAAACGAGACGCATGCCGCGGGGGCGGAAGCGGCTTACTTGCTGATTTTCGCGAGCCAGCGCTTCACCAGGAAGATGAGCACGGCGAAGACGAGCACGACGCCGGCGACGAGCCAGTAATTCACCTGGCCCTCGTCGTCGAGCGCGGCCAGGACTTCGTTCGTGAACACCGCGGTGGCGAGCGTGCCCGGCGTCATGCCGAGCGCGACGCCGACGAGAAAATGCCACAGCCGGACTTTCGCTGCGCCGGCCGTCATGCCGACCAATGGAAAAGGCGCCACCGGGACGATGCTCACGGCGAGCGCGGCGACGACCCCGTGCTCGCGCAGCGTCTTGCCGGTGCGCTCGAGCTTGTCGCCGCCGAGCTCGCGCAGCGTACTGTCGGGCAGCGCGCGGCCGGCGTAGTACACGGCGAGCGCCGAGGCGACGATGCCGGTCATGGCGAGTGCGACGCCGATCCACGGCCCGTACGCGATCACGCAGAGCAGCGTGATGAGCGGCCGCGGGAACATCACGAAAGCCGCCACGACGTAGGCTGCGACGATCGCGAAAGGCGCCCACTCGAGGCTCCCCACCACGCGCGACCACTTGATGACGTTGGCCGCGGTGATGATGTCGGCGAGCGGCGTGTAGCGCCAGGCCAGAAAAAGGCCGAGCATGATGACGAGCGGCGGTATGAGCTTGCGCCAGACCGAGCGCTCGGAGCGCCCGTGCGTGCGCCGCGCGCAACGCTCGATCGCGCGCAAGGTGAGCACGTGCGAGCGCTCGCGCCACGTGCGGTATTTCCTCACTGTCTCGGCCAACGAACCCTCCCGACCCGGCGACGATAGCAATTGTGGGGCCGGGCCGCTCGCGGACGTGCGATCATCGCGCCATGCTTCGAGGCGTTTGGAAGGTGCGGCGTTGATCGCGCCCGAGTGGTTGTGGATCCCGGTCACGATCGGCGCGGCGCTCGCCCAGACCGTGCGCAACGCCGCGCAGCGCCACCTCACGCCGGTCCTCGGCACGCTGGGCGCGACGCTCGTGCGCTTCCTCTACGGCCTGCCTTTCGCGGTTCTGTGGCTGTGGGCCGTGGCGGCGGTCGGCGGCTTCCCGGTGCCCGCGCCGACCTGGCCGTTCGTGGTGTGGATCGTGGTGAGCTCGGTCACGCAGATCGGCGCCACCGCGTTGCTGCTGCGCGTGATGGCGGAGCGCAACTTCGCGCTCGGGATCGCCTACGCGAAAACCGAGGTGATCCAGGTCGCGATTTTCGGGCTCGTCTTCCTGGGCGATCCAGTGAGCGCAGGCGCGCTCGCGGCGATCGCGGTCGCGACCGTCGGCGTGATGCTCCTCGCTCCCATCGACCGCAAGCGCCCGCTGCGCACGCTCCTCGCGGGCTGGACCACGCGCAGCGCACTCCTCGGCATCGCGTCGGGCTCGCTCTTCGGCATCGCGGCGGTCGGCTATCGCGGCGCAGCGCTCGCCCTCGAAGGCGTCGCGTTTCCGATGGCGGCGGCGTGCACGCTCGTCGCGGCGCAGGCGCTGCAGACGGTGCTGCTCGGGGGCTGGCTCACCGCGCGCAAGCGCGACGTGGTGGTGCGGGTTTTCCGCGAGTGGCGAAAATCGCTTTTCGCCGGCCTCATGGGCGCGACCGCCTCGGGCTGCTGGTTCACCGCGATGGCGATCGAGCCCGCGGCGCACGTGCGCACGCTCGCGCTGGTCGAGATCCTTTTCGGCTACGCGATCGCGCGCCGCTTCTTCAGCGAGCGCGTGACGCGTATCGAGCTCACCGGGATGCTGTTGCTCCTGGCCGGACTGGTGATGGTGACGCTGTGGCGCTAGGCGAGCCTCTCAGCGGCGCCTGTGCGGCAAGCGCCGCGGGCGCCGGGGCTGCAGCGTGCCGCTCGGGGGCGGGCTCCGCGCGGCGCGGCGCGGGCTGCGCGGCCGCGAGCGTGCTCACCTCTCCCGTGAGCTCGCCGCCGTCCTCGATGCGGATCTGGCCGTAGCGGATCTGCCCAGAGACGCGCCCGGTCGAGTACACCACGAGGTGCTTGCGCACCGTGAGCTGGCCCTGGAACGAGCCCCAGATTTCCGCGACGTCCATCGTGGCGGTGCCGGTGAAAACGCCGTTTTGCGCGATCTGCACGACTCGGCTGTCCATCGAGGCTTCGACGCGGCCTTCGACGACGAGCGTGTCGCAGTCGGTGATCTCGACGCCTTTCAGCTTGATGTCCGGTCCGACGATGAGCTTGCTGCCCGCGGGCTCGTCGCCGTCCTGCGGCCCCCGCGCCTGCTCGTAGGTCCGCTCCGGTCTGTGGGTTTCGGGCTGCGCGGGGTAGCGCACAGCCGCGCCTGCGTTGAGATCCGGTGTGACATTGACGTTCACTCCACGCGTGTCGAGGCGCGCGCCCTCGTCCTTTTTGCCGAACAGTGCGTCTTTATTGAACAAATCGCTACTCCTTCTTTTGTAGTAATCAGCCGTCGAGCTGCGGCCAGGCTATTCGCGCGAGCGTAAACAGCGTCACCACGACGAGCGCCGTCAGGAACTGAATCGGGTTGAGCCGCGGAGTCGCAGGTTTGCGCATCGCTTCGAATTTTTTTGAACCGTGTAAGGCGTAATGGGCAGCGCAGCCCGCAAGGTCCGTGCCTCATTCGGCGTGTAGCGACAAAAAAGTCTTTAAATGCCGCGCCGGCGTGCGCGCCGGATGAGCGCGCTACAGAGGGAGAAACGCGCGCGTTGCGCTTCGCGTTTCGTGACGTGTTCTGTGAGCGGATCAAGCGCGGCGCGCGTGCGGAAATCGGCACGATTGTCGTGCGTGAACGACGGCGTGCACGAGCGGCGACTCGAGTTCGTTGCCGCTTAGCGGTGTAAAGCGCGGAAGCGCCAGAAGAATTCGAACGTGTCTTGCAACAGCGACAGCGCAGTGGGCAGCGGTTGCTGTGGAATCCGCTACGCAGTCGCAGCCAGCGTCACGCCCGCTTTCGGCGGATGCGTCACGATCGATTTCAACTCGGGCGTGGGTTTGGCGAGCCTCTCCAGGTCGGGACGCGGGCGGCGCAGCGCGGGTATCGCCTCGAACGCCTGCTCCATCGCGTGCGTCGCGCCGAGCACCGCCCGGTCGCCGCGGAAGCGGCCGACCACCTGCAGCCCGAAAGGCATGCCTTTGTGATCGACGCCGCACGGGATCGTATTGGCCGGATTGGTCATCAGCGTCACCACGTAGGTGAGCGAAAGCCAGTGGTAGTAGTTGCGCAGCGGCTTGCCGTCCATCTCCGCGAGATAGAGCTGCGACCACGGAAACGGCGACACCGGCGTGGTCGGCGCGAGGATGAGGTCGTAGTCGCGGAAGCTCTGCTGGAAGCGCCTGAACATGCGCGTCTGCTCGGTATGGGCGGCGGCGACGTCGGGGAGCGTAAGGCTTGCGGCGATCTCGTAATTCGCGCGGACGTTGGGGCCGAGCGAGCCGGGGTCTTTCTCGTAAGCGTCGCGGTAACGCGCGGCGTAATTCTGCGCGCGGATCACGTCGAAGCAGCGGTCCGCTTCGCCGAAATAATCGAAATGGATTTCGTCGCACGACCTGAC
>CAZULX010000456.1:0-4201 GCA_964621335.1 uncultured Streptomycetaceae bacterium | reverse complement strand
CACTTCAGCGAGCCCGCGCTCCATCTGCTGCACGAGCACCCCTTCTTCGACTCGCGCCGCGGGGAAGCGCGCCTGCGCTTCGTCCAGCAGGGCTTTCGCGACCGCCGGAACCGCTTCCTTCGTCACATCGAGGCGGACCATGCCCGCATCGGTCTTGTGCGGCACGTCTGCGGAAAGGAGCTTCACCGCGAACGGGCCCGGCAGATCGACGGGCGTGGATGCGCGCGTGACCACTCGATACTCCGCGACTCTCACGCCGAGCGCGGCAAAGAGCGCTCCCGCTTCGCGCTCGTCGAGCTTTTCGCGCGCGTATTCCTTTGCGATGACCGACGCAGCAGCGACCTCTGCGCTGGGCTGCGGGCGCGCGCCCGGCGCTTTCCAGTTGAGATAGGCGTTGACCGCGTCGGCGCACGATTCCGGCGTGCGAAAGCTCGCGACGCCGCTTGCCTGGAGCTGGACGAGCGCGTTGTCGGCGCGAGGCGCGAGAAACACGCCCAGCGGCTTCGCATTGCGCGGGCCCGCCTGAAGCACGCGATCGACGATGATCTGCGGATTCTGCGCGCTCGAGCCGATCACCGAGACCACCGCATCGGTGTGGCCGGACGCGAGGAGTGCGGAGAGGATGGCCGAATAGCGGCCGCCTTCGCTGCGGCCCATCGGGATGTCGGTGAGCGGCGCCTCCGAGACTTCGATGTCCTTTTCCGCGAGCGCTTCGATCACTTCGGGACTGGGGCCCACGACGTCCGCGCCGAGGACGCCGAGACGGTCGACGACCATCGCCGCGGCGCCGCCGGTCCCGGTGACCACCGACACGCGACTGCCGCGCGGCGGCTTGTGTCCCATGACGAGCTGCGGCGTTTCGAAAAGGCCTTCGAAAGTTTCGACGCGGATCACCCCGTGCTCGCGAAAGAAAGCGTTGGAGATCTCGTCCGGCCCGGTCATAGCGCCCGTGTGCGAGGTCGCCACCTGGCGCCCCACGCCGGAGCGGCCGAGCTTGAAAGCGATCACCGGTTTGCCGGCCGCGTATGCGCGCCGCGCGGCGTGCGCGAGCCTCTGCGCATCGCGAAAAGTCTCGAGGAAAAGAAGGATCGCGCCGGTGTCGTCGTCGTCGACGAGCATGTCGGCGAGCTCGCCCACGCCGAGATCCGATTCGTTGCCGACCGAGATCAGCTTGGAGAAGCCGAGCCCCCGCGCCTGCGCGCGCGAGAGGATGCTGCCGGTCATGCTTCCGCTTTGCGAGACGAGGCTCAAAGGTCCCGGCACGAGGTCCTCGCGCTCGATCACCGCGTTCACCGTGAGCGGGATGCGATCGTGCACATTGATGAGGCCCATGCAGTTGGGCCCCAGCAGCCGCAGGCCGGCCGCGCGCGCCCGGCGCACCATCGCGCGCTGGCGCTCGAGGCCTTCCGGCCCGAGCTCGGCGAACCCGGCGGTGAAGAGCGTGGCGACCGGAATGCGCAGCTCGCAGCACTGGTCGATCACGTCGGGCACCGCTGCCGCGGGCACCATGATGAATGCGTGGTCGATGGGACCGGGCGCGGACCTCAAGCCGGGGTATGCGCGCTCGCCGAAAATTTCGGTGCGCGAAGGATTGATCGGCAGGAT
Source organism: uncultured Streptomycetaceae bacterium (assembly GCA_964621335.1). Classification (GTDB taxonomy): domain Bacteria; phylum Pseudomonadota; class Gammaproteobacteria; order Burkholderiales; family SG8-41; genus JAQGMV01. Next base: position 2,596 of record CAZULX010000456.1, on the reverse strand, counting down.
GCGGCCGCCGTAGCCGAAGCGTTTGAGAAAGCGCTGCGGCCGCGAATTGTTCTTCGTGAGATCGGGCGATGCGCCCACGAGCGCGACCGTCCGGGGCTGCAGGAAAGCTTTCCGGAGCGCGCTGTCGATCGTCACGGTTGCTTTCTGATTGATGCCGGCCGCGCGAGCAGCGCAGATCGAAATGGATTCCGGTTCGGTGCGCCTCGCGCACGCCCGGAATGACGTCGGTTGGCTTTCATCCTTTTACCGCGTGCGCGCGCGGTTGGAAATGATGTCGACGTTCGCCATGCCGCCCACGTCGCTGCCCGAGCAGAAAGCCTTGCCTGCGCCGGTGAGGATCACCGCCCTCACGCTATCGTCGCTCTGAAGGTCCGCGAAAATGCGCGTCATGTCCGCGTACATCTCTTCGGAGAGCGCGTTCATTTTTTCGGGGCGGTCGAGCGTGACCGTTGCGATGCCGGCGTCGATGCTCAACTTCACGTTCATGCGGGTCGCGTCTCCTTGCCTGCCCGGCGCCGGGCCGATTGCTCGCAGGCGGTGAAAACGCCTATGATGGGCTCGCATTCTACGCACGCCGCCGCCCCCCTGCCATGCCGCGTCCGCGCACGCCTTCCCACATACTGGACGATTGAAGATGAACTCGTACGAATACCTCGCCGTCGAGCAGCGCGACGGCTGCATGTGGTTGCGGTTCGATCGCGCGGACAAGGCCAACGCGCTCACGGTCGGCATGATGGAAGGTGCGAAAGCCGCGCTCGACCAGGCTGCCGTGGACGATTCGATACGCGCGGTGCTGCTCACCGGGGCGGGCGAGAAAGTATTTTGTGCGGGCGCCGATGTGCGGGAAAAACCCGTCGACGGCGACATGCAGGTGCATCGCAAGCGGCGCGGCGGCGCGCTGTTCGCCCTCCTCAACGCGCTCATGGATACCCCGAAACCGGTGATCGCGGTGCTGAACGGCATCGCGAGCGGCGGCGGCGCGATGCTCGCGCTCGTGTCGGATGCGCGTGTCGCCGTCGATAGCGCGGAGCTCTCGCTGCCGGAGATCAATCTCGGGATGCCTACTTTCCCCGGGGCGGCGATCGCGACGCACGTCGGCGGTCTCGCGCTCGCGACCGATCTCGTCCAGACCGGGCGTCGCATGCCGGCGTCCGAAGCATTGTCGCGGGGTTTGCTGACGAGCGCGGTGCCGCGCGCCGAGCTCGAGCTCGAGGCGAAGCGCGTCGCGGCGGTGTTCATCAACAAGGACGCGCGTGCATTCGGCGCGAACAAGCGGTGGCTCAATCGCGGTCTCAAGGTCGCTCTTGCGGAAGCGCGCGCGGGCATGGACGAGCACCGCAGGACAGAAGGGAAATGAAGCAGTTCGAAAGGCTGTTCGAGCCGCGCGCGATCGCGGCGGTCGGGGTCTCCGAAGACGCCGCGCGGCCGGGCTCGCAGACGGTGCACGCGCTCCTGCGTAACGGCTATCCGGGCCGCATCTATCCGGTGAACCCGAAATACCCGACCTACGAAGGCATGACGTGCTATCCGTCGGTCTCGGCGATCGAAGGCGAAGTCGACGTCGCGGTGATCGGCGTGCCCGCCCGCGGCGTCATCGGGGTGATCGAAGACTGCGCGAAGAAGCGCGTGCCTTTCGTCGTCGTGCCGAGCGGAGGCTTCCGGGAAAGCGGCGCCGAGGGTGCGGCGCGTCAGGACCGCATGCTCGCGATCGCCCGTGAAGCCGGCATGCGTATCGTCGGTCCGAATTGCCTCGGTCTCGTGAACGTCCACAAGGACGTCTACGCCGGCTTCGGCAGCATTACGCGACCGCCTGCGCTCGGGAAGGGGTCGGTGTCGCTGGTGACGCAAAGCGGCGGCTTCGGCTACAGCATCGCGCTCGCCTGCCAGCAGGTGGGAATCGGCTTCCGCAACATCATCGCAACCGGCAACGAAGCCGACATCGACACCATCGAGTTTCTCGATGCGCTGCTGGAGGACGAAGGCACTTCGATCATCCTCGCCTACATCGAAGGCCTGCCGAACGGGCGCGCGCTGCTGGACGTCGGCCGCCGTGCGCTCGCGCTCGGCAAGCCGCTGCTCGTCTGGAAAGGCGGGGTCACCGAGGAAGGCGCGCGGGCGGCTGCGACGCACACCGCGAACCTCACGGGCAGCTACGACTACTACCAGGCGCTGTTCAGGCAGGCGGGAATCGTGGAGATACGCGAGCTCCACGAAGCCGCGGATTACGTGAAGGCTTTTCAGGCGCGGAAGCTTCCTGCCGGGCGCCGCGTGGCGGTGATGGGCGGATCGGGCGGCTCGGCGATCGTTTTCGCGGATGCAGCCGAACAATCGAGGCTCGACTTCTCGGTTTTCAGCGAAGAGACGAAGCGCCGTCTGTGGAAGGTCGTGCCCGAGATCGGCGCGGTCCACAATCCCGTCGATTTCACGGCGGGCTATATAACCGGCGCCAACGCCGGGCGCTTCGAAGCGGCGGTGACGGCGGTGCTCGACGATGCGGCGGTCGACGCGCTGTGCATCAATTTTGCGACCACCGCGATACCGGGATGCCTCGCCGGTGCGCAGGTCGTGGCGCGCGTGGTGAAGGACGTGCCGAAGC
>CAZULX010000455.1:0-3899 GCA_964621335.1 uncultured Streptomycetaceae bacterium | reverse complement strand
GCTGCGAACTTCCGCAACGAGCCGGGCGAGGTTGTCGTGGAGCACGTCTCGCGCGAGCGTGGATTTGCCCGATCCCGAAACTCCCGTCACCACGGTGAGACGCCCGAGCGGCACACCGGCGCTCACGTTCCTGAGATTGTGGAGCGCCGCGCCCACGACCTTGATGCACGGCGCTCCGCGTGGAACCGCTCGCGGCGGGTGCAGGGGATGCCGCAGCGGGTTCGCCAGAAATCGGCCCGTGAGCGACGCCGGCTGGCGCATGAGGTCCTCGGCGGTGCCTTCGGCCGTCAGCGCGCCGCCGAGCTTGCCGGCCCCGGGGCCGAGATCGATCACGTGCGCGGCGCGCCTTATCGTCTCTTCGTCGTGCTCGACGACGATGAGCGTGTTGCCTTTGGCTTCGAGGCGCTCGAGCGTATCGAGGAGCACGCGGTTGTCGCGCGGATGCAGCCCTATCGTCGGCTCGTCGAGGATGTAGCACACGCCGCGCAGGTTGGACCCCAGTTGTGCGGCAAGCCGGATGCGCTGCGCTTCGCCGCCGGAGAGCGTGGGCGCGGCGCGATCGAGCGCGAGGTACGACAGCCCGACCTGGTCGAGGAAGGCGAGCCGGCTCCGGAGCTCGGGAACGATGTCGCGCGCGATCTCAGCTTCGCGCCCGGCCAGCGAGACGTCGCGGAAAAGCTCGCCGAGCTTTGCCACCGGCAACGCCGTCATCTCCGAGATCGACTTGCCGCGATAACGCACGTTGAGCGCTTCGCGGTTCAGGCGCTGCCCTTCGCACTGCGGACACACTTCGTCGATCTCGAGCCATTCGAGCCACGAGTCGAGAACGTGGTCCTCGACGCCGGTCTTCTGTCGCTCCTCGTCCCATTGCACTTCGTCGATCATGAGCCCCGTGCCGTAACACGCCGGGCACCAGCCGTGTTTCGAGTTGAACGAAAAAAGCCGCGGATCGAGCTCGGGAAAGCTGCGTGCGCACGAAGGGCACGCGCGCTTTGCGGAATAGACCGATTCGGTCATTTGAACCAGCGATGGGTCGCGGGCTTCCATGGCGCGCTCGAGCGAGTCGAGGCCGTCGACGACCTGCATCACGCCTTTGCCGTACTCGAGCGCAGCGGCTACGCCGGCACGCAGCTTCTGCTCGTTCTCCGGCGCGACGCGCACTTCCGCCACCGGCAACTCGATCGTGTGCTCGAGGAAGCGCCCCAGGCGCGGCCAGGGACTGGTGGTCACGAAAGCGCCGTCGACTCGCAGATGCGTGTAGCCCTTGCCCGCGGCCCACTTGGCGAGGTCGGTGTAAATGCCTTTGCGGTTCACCACCAGCGGCGCGAGCAGGCCCACCCGTTCGCCGCGGTACAGGCGCATGATGCTCGCGACGATGCTGTCGGGGGTCTGCGGCTCGATCGGCACGTCGCACTCGGGGCAGTACTGCGTCCCGAGCTTGACGTAGAGCAGCCGCAGGAAATGATAGATCTCGGTAAGCGTGGCGACTGTACTTTTGCGTCCGCCGCGGCTCGTGCGCTGCTCGATCGCGACCGTCGGCGGGATGCCGAAGATTGCATCGACGTCGGGGCGCGAAGAGGCCTGCACGAACTGGCGCGCGTAGGCGTTGAGCGACTCGAGGTAGCGCCGCTGCCCTTCGGCGAACACGATGTCGAATGCGAGGGTGGACTTGCCCGAGCCCGAGACGCCGGTGATCACGGTGAACTTGCCGCGCGGAATCTCGACGTCGATGCCTTTCAGGTTGTGCTCGCGCGCTTTGTGGATGCAGATGCTGGGCGGGGGCCGGGTGTATGACGCGCTCGCTTCGCTCGCGTGCGGGGTGAACCCCGCCTCGCGGCCGGCATCGAGCGCGGCCTCATACGCGCGCAAGGCTTTGCCCGTGTGCGAGGCAGTGCACGCCATCACGTCCGCCGGGGTCCCGGTCGCGACGATCTCTCCGCCGGCGTCTCCGCCTTCGGGGCCGAGGTCGATCACCCAGTCGGATGCGCGTATGACGTCGAGGTTGTGCTCGATCACGACCAGCGAGTGCCCGGCGGCGATGAGGTTGCGCAGCGACGTGAGGAGCTTCGAAATGTCTTCGAAGTGAAGGCCGGTGGTGGGCTCGTCCAATAGGAACAATGACGAGTGACCCGCGACGGGTGACGAGGTCCTGCCGGCTTTCGCGCGCCGGGCGGTCGCGGTCTCCGCGAGGTATCCCGCCAGCTTCAACCGTTGCGCTTCGCCCCCCGAAAGCGTCGGCACCGGCTGGCCGAGCTTCAGGTACTCGAGGCCGACGCTGGCGAGAGGTTTGAGCACGCGCTGCACTTCACGCTCTTTCGCGAAGAACGACAGCGCTTCCGAGACCGTCATCTCCAGCACGTCGGCGATCGAGCGGCCTTCGAGTTTCACTTCGAGGATCTCGTCGCGATAGCGTGACCCGTTGCAGTCGGGGCAGCGCAGGTAGACGTCCGAGAGGAACTGCATTTCGACGTGCTCGAAGCCGTTGCCGCTGCACGTCGGGCAGCGCCCGTTGCCCGAGTTGAAGCTGAAAGTCCCCGCGGTGTAAGCGCGCTCCTTCGCGAGCGGCTGCTGCACGTAGAGCTTGCGGATCGCGTCGAAAGCGCCGACGTAGCTCGCGGGATTGGAGCGCGTCGTGCGGCCTATCGCCGACTGGTCGACCATCACGACCTCGCCGATGCGATCAAACCCGCTGAGCGACTCGTGCGCGCCGGGCATCTCGGTCGGCTTCCCTTTGGCCCTGAGGAGCGCGGCGTGCAGCACGTCCTGCACCAGCGTCGATTTGCCCGAGCCCGACACACCGGTCACGCACACCAGGCGGTTGAGCGGGATCGAGACGTCGATACTCTTCAGGTTGTGCTCCGAGGCGCCGGTGATCTCGATCGCGCCGGTGGGCGCTCGCGCACTTCCACGCAGCCCGGAATCCGTCGCGGCGGTTTCGCCGACCCGCCTGCGGCCCGCGAGGTAGTCGCCGGTGAGCGAGCCGCGCGCGTTGCGCAGCGCTTTCGCGGCGCCGTAATAAACCACTTCGCCTCCGCGCTCTCCCGGGCCGGGCCCCAGGTCGAGAATGCGGTCGGCGGCAAGCATCACCTGCGGGTCGTGCTCGACGACGACCAGCGTGTTGCCCGCGTCCCGCAGCTTGTGCATGACGTCGATCACGCGCCCCATGTCGCGCGGGTGCAGCCCGATCGAAGGCTCGTCGAGAACGAAAAGCGTGTTGACGAGCGAAGTGCCGAGGGCGGTGGTCAGGTTGATGCGCTGCACTTCGCCGCCCGACAGGGTGCGCGACTGGCGGTCGAGCGTGAGATAGCCGAGACCGACTTCACACAGATAGCGCAAGCGCGTGCAGATCTCGGTCAGCAGGAGGTCGGTGGCGTCGTCGACTTTCGAGCGCAGCGCGAGCGAGTCGACGAAAGCGCGCGTCTTCGCGATCGGCAGCAGCATGAGGTCGTTCAGCCCGAGGCCCGGCAGGCGCTCGAGCGCCTCGCGCGCGAGCTTCGCGCCGGTCGGCATGAAGCGCTCAGTGGGGGAGAGCACCGCGTCCGCGTTCTCGCGCGTTCCCAGCCGCCAGGCCTGCGCTTCGCTCTTCAGTCGCGCGCCGCCGCACGTCTCGCACGGGGTGTAAGCGCGATATTTCGAGAGCAGCACGCGCACGTGCATCTTGTAGGCTTTGGTTTCCAGCCATTTGAAAAAGCGCGCGACGCCGTACCACACGCCGGGCCACGACTTGCGCCAGCTTTTCCATTCGGGCTCGCCTTCGAGCACCCAGCGCCGGTGCTCGCGCGAGAGATTGCGCCACGGCGTGTCGAGCGGTATGCCGCGCTTCTTCGCGTATGTGACGAGGTCGTCCTGGCATTCCCTGTTGGAAGCGGTCTGCCACGGCTTGATCGCGCCTTCGCGCA
>CAZULX010000454.1:0-2547 GCA_964621335.1 uncultured Streptomycetaceae bacterium | reverse complement strand
GGCGTTGGGTGAAAGGTCTGATCGAGGCGAAAGGCGAGATCATCGAATATGCGCTCGCGAACTAAAACGATACTGCACGCAGGCAGGCGCATGATCGCCGGCGGCGCTTTTGCCTTGGCGCTCACGCTGCAGGCGTGTACGGTCGTCCAGTATCGGCCCGAAGTGGCGATCGGCACCGCCAGGCCGGGCGGCGCCTACTTTGCGCTCGGAGATTCGATCTGCCGCGTGTTCAATCTCGATCTGCCGGCGCGCGGCCTGCGCTGCGCCGCTTTCCCGTCACGCGGCCCGGTGGCCAACATCGCAGCGCTGCACGACGGCACCATCGATATCGGCATCGTGCAATCGGACGTTCTCTCGGACGCGATCAGCGGCCGGGGACCTTTCGCCTCGCAAGGTCCCGATCACGCGTTGCGCGTGCTTTTCACGGGGCAGACCGAAGCCTTCACGATCGTCGCCCGGCGGGAGCTCGAGATCCGCGCCGCGACGCAGTTGCGGGGCAAACGCATCAATCTGGGTAGCCCCGGATCGGGCGAGCGGGTGAGCATGAATCGCGTCATGGCGGCGCTCGGCTTCGCGCCCACCGATTTCGCGGCGGCTCGCGAATTGCCTCTCGCCCGGCAACACGCCGCCTTTTGCGCGAACGAGCTCGACGCGATCGTCTACATGGTGCGCCATCCGAACGGCCTGGTCGACGACGTGGTCCGCACGTGTCGCGGTGTTCTCGTGGACGTAAGCGGACCGCAGATCGAAAGCCTGCTTGCGAGTCACACGGAATACTCGCGCTGGGTGATCCCCGGCAACACGTATATCGGCAACCCGGAGGCTGTGGCGACGCTCGGGGTGCGCACGGCCATCATCACCACGACGCGTTTGCCGGAGGCAGTGGCTTACGACATCGCCAAAGCGCTTTTCGAAAACATCGACGACTTCCGGCGCCTGCACCCTGATTTTGCGACGCTGCTCCCCCGTGACATGGTCCCCAGTGCCGCGGGTGTGCCTGTGCATGCAGGGGCAGCGCGCTATTTCCGCGAGCGAGGATGGCTTCCGTGATCGAGCTCGAGCCACCCCCCGTCGGCCAGGTGTCCCTGGTGGAGAGCGGACCTGACCCCATTCCCTTTTATCGGGGCGTTACTTCTTCGGGCCTATCCCAGCGCTTCGGAGTACCTTCCCCAGCCGCGCGGTCTCGGCCTTGATGATGGCGGCGAACTCCCCCGGCGTGCTGCCGACCGTCTCGACGCCGGATTTGAAGAACCGCTGCTTCATTTCCGGCTGATTGAGCACCGCTACCGCCTCCCGATGCAGCTTTGTCATGATGGCTGCGGGTGTGCCGGCGGGCGCCCAGAAGCCATAGATCGCTTCGGAGGAGTAACCGGGGACGCCGGAGGCTGCAATCGTCGGCAGCCCCGGTACCAGAGCCGACGGCTCGGCACTCGTGACCGCAAGGCCCTTCAGCCTGCCTGACTTCACGTGCGAGCTCACCGAGCCCGCGGTCGCGAACATGACCTTCACCTGACCGGCCAGCACGTCGTTCATGGCCGGGCCGCCGCCCTTGTAGCCGATGCGCACGAGATCGACCCCGGCCATCGCCTTGAACACTTCCGCGGCCAGGTGGTTCGAGGCGCCCACCGGGCCGGACGCATAGTCGATTTTTCCCGGGTTGGATTTCGCGAGCGCGATCAGCTCTTTCACCGAGCCCACCTGCAACGACGGATGCACGACCAGAATGTTGGGCGAGCGTGACGTGAGCGTGATCGGCCATAGCTCCTTCTGGTGGTCGTACGGCACGTTGTCCAGCAGCGGCGATATCCACACGGTGTTGTTGTGGATGAGAAGGGTATAGCCGTCGGGCGTCGCCTTGGCGACGGTTTGCGGCGCGACGTTGGTGCCGCCGCGATTGTCCACGACGACCTGCTGGTTCAGCCGCTCGGTGAGTCCGGCCGCGAGCAGGCGGGCCCCAAAGTCGATGCCGCCGCCGATCGCGGCAGTGACGAAGCGTATCGGCCGCGCAGGATAATCCTGCGCGCCTGCCGGGCCGGCCGCCGCGGTACCCGCGATCAGCAACAGCCATCCAACATAACGTGGCGCCTTCATGTCTCCTCCTCGGTGTGTCGCCCGTTTACGGGACGTCTTCTCTTATTCGATCTTGATTCCGGTCTCGCGCACGACCTTGCGCCATCTCGCCAGGTCTTCGCGGATGAACCTGGCGAGCTCCTCGCTGGTGCTCGGGCGCACGACGGCGGCGAGAGAGGCGAAACGCTCCACCACCACCGGATCGCTCAGCACCTTGACCAGAGCCGCATTGAGACGCCGCACGATCTCCGGCGGCGTTCCCGCCGGCGCCAGGAGACCGGTCACGACGCTCGCCTCGAAGCCGGGCATGCCCGACTCCGCGAGTGTCGGTACGCCGGGGAGCAACGCGACGCGCTGCAGCGTGGTCGTAGCGATGGCGCGCACCTTCCCCGACCTGATGTGCGGCACGGAGGATGAAATCTGGTCGATGCGCGTGTCGACGTGACCGCCGATCAAGTCGGTCAGCGCCGGTCCGCC
>CAZULX010000453.1:0-4227 GCA_964621335.1 uncultured Streptomycetaceae bacterium | reverse complement strand
GCGTTCGGACTCCGAGTCGAGCGCCGAAGTCGCCTCGTCGAGAACGAGTATCGGCGCGTTCTTGAGCAGCGCGCGCGCGATCGCGATGCGCTGACGCTGTCCTCCCGAGAGCTTGACCCCGTTTCCGCCCACCAGCGTCTGCATGCCCTGCGGCATCTCGTCGATGAACTCGAGCGCGTGTGCCGCGCCCGCGGCCGCGACGATCTCCTCCTGCGTGACCCGGTTCATGCTGCCGTAGGCGATGTTGGCCGCGACCGTGTCGTTGAAAAGCACGACGTCCTGGCTCACCAGCGCGATGTTCGCGCGCAGGCTTTCGAGCTTCAGCGCCTCCAGATCGTGGCCGTCGAGCGTGATGCGACCCTGCGTGGGGTGGTAGAAGCGCGGTACCAGGTTCGCGAGCGTCGTCTTGCCGCTGCCCGAAGGCCCGACCAGCGCAACGGTCTCGCCGGGTGCCATGGCGAGGTCGATGTCGTGCACCGCGCGGCGCTCGGATCCCGGATACGAGAGCGTCACGCGCTCGAAGGCGAGCGCGCCCCGCGCGCGGTCGAGCCTGACCGTGCCGTTGTCGGGCTCGCCCGGCTCGTCGATCAGCGCGAACACGCTTTCGGCTGCCGCAAGCCCGCGCTGCAGCGGCTCGTTCACGCTCGTCACGCGCTTCAGGGGTGCGTTGAGCATCAGCATGGCGGTGATGAAGGAGACGAAGCCGCCGACGGTGATCTCGTTCGCGCTCGATTGCTTCGTCGCGATCGACACGATGAAGGCGAGCGCCACGGCCGCGATCAACTGCACCAGGGGCACGCTCGCCGCGGCGGCCGTCGTCTGCTTCATGAGATAGCGCCGGACGCGGTTCGCCTCGTCGCCGAAGCGCCTGCCTTCGTACTGCCGCCCGCCGAAGAGCTTCACCACCTTGTGCCCTTCGATCGCCTCCTGCAGCACCTGCGTCACGTCGCCCATCGAGCGCTGAACGTCGCGGCTCGAGCGCCGCAGCCGCCCGCTGATGAGGCGCACCACGAGCACGATCGCAGGCGTCATCGCGAGCGAAAGCAGCGTCAGCTTCCAGTTGAGCCAGAGCATCCACGCGAGGAGCCCGATCGCGGCGAGACCGTCCTTCACGATCACGGTCAGCACCGTCGTCGCCGCGGTGGTGACCTGCGTCACGTCGAAAGTCACCTTGGACATGAGGTTGCCGGCGGGATGGTTGTCGTAATACGGCGCGGGCAACTGGAGCAGCTTGTCGAACATCGCGTTGCGCAGGTCCATCACGACGCGGTTCCCGACCCAGTTGATCGAGTAGTGCGCGATGTAATCGGCGATTCCGCGCACGAGAAAAATCGCGACGATGATGAGCGGCGTCCACTTCATGATGCGCTCGTCCTTGTCGACGAACGTGCCATCGAGCAGCGGCTTCAGTATCGCGGGCAGCGCCGGCTCGGTCGCGGCGACCACCATCATGCCGAGGACCGCGAGCGCAAACACGCCGCGATAAGGCTTGACGTAGCGCAGCAGGCGCAGATAGAGCTGGGTGCTGGTGAGTGTCGGCACGACGGGAAGATAGCAAAAAAGCCGTCGGCGAGGCGGCTTTTCGCTTTGCGCTAAAGCGCTTACCTGAACCGGTACTCGACGCTGAGCGTGCCGTTCCTCTCCGGCAGCGGGTACGCGTTGTAGCGGTCGGCGACGAACTGGCTACGGATCGCGTAGTTGTAGTACTTCTCGTCGAAGACATTGTTGAGCGTCGCGGCGATGAGCCACGGCCCGCGCCTGTGGGTGAGCTTGAGATCGAACACCGCGTACGAAGGTATGCGCACGCCGAGGCTGTTCGGCTCGTCGTTCTCCATGAACTGCTTGCCCACGTACGACGCCATGGCGGAGAGCCGGGTCGCAGAAGTGACGTCCCACGACGCGCTGAGATTCACTTTGTGGCGAGGCACGAGCGGCACGGTCTTGCCCGCGATGCTGCTGCCGAAAGGACTGCCCGCGAGCGTGCCTTCGCGGAAGCGCGCGTCGATGTAGGTGTAGGCGGCGATCAGGCGCAGCGCGGTCCACGGCTGCGCGCTCAACTCGAGCTCGATCCCGCGCCGCCGGGACAGCGGCAGGTTGCGGTTGCCGATGCCCGCGGTGAAAGGATCGAGGTGAATCTCGTTCTGCACGTCGATCACGAACGCCGTCGCCCTGCCGCCCGCGCGCGCGCGGCGCGCCTCCACGCCGAGCTCGTGCGAGCGCGCGGTCTGCGGCTCGAGGAACTGGAACTGGTTCGTGAAGAACGGCGAGAACTCGTAGATCTCGTCGACGTTGGCGAAGCGGTAGCTGCGCGCGGTCTTCGCCATCACCGCCGTGGCCGGCGCGAGCTCGTAGCGCGCGCCGAGCTCGTAGGCGTGCTCGTAGCGGCGCTCTACTCCGCTCGCCGCGGCCGAGCCGAAAGGCGACGCGCCCGGGGCGCTCGGGTCGAAGCGGTCGGTCGCATCGACTCGCAGGCGCTCGCGGCGCGCGCCGGCGCTCACCGACAGCACGTCGGTCAGACGGATCGTGTCGAGCGCGTAAACCCCTATCGTGTCCTGCTTCGCGTCTATGCTGTTGACCGGCTGGCCGACGTTCGCCGGCGAGTTGGAGGTTCGGCGCTGGTAATCCCACGAATACCAGTCGAGACCGACCACCAGCGTATTGGGCCTGCCGAACACCGGCACGGTCACTTTCAGCCGCGGCGTCAGCGAGCGCACGGCGAGGTCGACGTCGCGATAGTCGGGGAAACCGCCGAAGTCGAAATACGATCGCTGGGCCTTCTCGCGCCAGCCCGCGCTCACGTTGAGCTCGCCGAATGCGGCGTCCCGGCGCCAGTCGAAGAACGCGCGATGGCCTTCGCGCTGCGCCCAGTCGAGGGGCGTTTGCGCGCCGCGGCGGGCGCTCTCGAGCTGATTCACGCCGGCGCTCGGCTGGACCTGGCGCGCGCCCGGAAGCCGTATGCCCTGATCGTCCGCGCCGAGCTTCACCGAGAAATCGCCGGGCGCGCCCGACCAGCGCAAGTCGGCGAGGGCGTTGCTCTGGCGATTGCGGTTGTTGTCGCGGTAGCCGCTCGATTCGAGATGGCTGCCGAAGACGTTGATTCCCGCCCCGCCGCGGCCGATGCTCCCGTGCACCACCCCTTCGCGCGTGTCGTACGAGCCTGTGCTGCCGCGCAGGATGAGCTCGCTCGCGCCGGGCGAGCGGGTGATGATGTTGATGACCCCCGCGGTGGCGCCTTCGCCGTAGAGCACGCTGCCGCCGCCGCGCACGATCTCGATGCGCTCGATCGCGGACAGCGGCAGCGCCGACCACTGGACGCCCGAGAGGTCGATGTCGGCGAGGCGCCGGCCGTCGACGAGAACCAGCGTGTTCTGCGTGCCGGTCACGCCGAACCCCCGCAGGTCGACCGTGGTCGACGCCGCGTTGTTGCCGAACAGGTCGTGCATCGCGATGCCGGCCTGCTCGGCGAGGAGATCGGGCACCGTCCGCGCCGTGCTCGCGCGTATGTCCTCGGCACTGATGACGCTCAAGTTGACCGGCTTGTCCGCGTGCCGGTCTTCGAAGCGCGTGACGGTGACGACCAGGGGCTCGCTGCGTGTGGGAATGTCGGCGGCAAAAACCGGCGCGACCGCGACCGACAGCGCGGCCAGGGCTGCTCTTCTGGATAGCATGTGAGATGTCCCGCTTATGGCGCGCCCGCCGCGCGCCTTTGATCAGCGCGGACGAAAGCCAGCGGAGTTCGAGCGGACCGGACACTGCGTCGACGCGCGCGCCCGATGCCGAGCGCGCCACCCCGCGGCTCGTCCACCAAGGTCCGGTCGGGCCGGTATACGGGCTCACGAGCTTTATCCGCGCACCGCCTTCCCAGGCTCCGAGGAGCCCAGTGGCCTGTGGCGCGCGTCGCCATCTCTGAAGTCGCGAGGACGTCCAACCCCTCAGACCCTTCAGATCTGGCCGCTCGCTTACCGTTGCGGGGGCAGCACAGGTGTCTCACCTGTTTCCCGTTTAACTTCGGTTTCTCCCTCATCCCCGACCCTTCTCCCGAAAGGAGAAGGGAGGTTCGAGGTGCGGCCGCGCTGATGCGCGCCTGCACGAAAAACACGAAGCACCCGAATCGGTTGCCGCCGCAACACTGGACGGACAGTGCGCGTGCGGCGTCGCGAATCGTAGCATGGTTGGCGCACGCGATTCGCAAATAGGCGAGCGCCCACACGCAATCGCGGCTTTTGC
>CAZULX010000452.1:0-3139 GCA_964621335.1 uncultured Streptomycetaceae bacterium | reverse complement strand
AGCTGATACGGGAGGCGTTGCATGCTGCGACCTCGCAAGTGCCCCCGCCGCGTCCACGCCTTCCGTTGTTCAAGAGCGGGAAACCAGACTTGGCAGAACGGCTTGACGAGGCTCTTGCCGGCTTCGGGGAGACGTGATCCTTCTCGATACCAGCGGTCTGCTCTCTGCGCTCGACGAGAGTCAACGTCATCACCGCGAATGCGCCGCGCTGCTCAACGACAGCCCTCCACCCTTCCTGCTTTCGCCTTTTGTCCTCGCCGAGCTCGACTACCTGCTTATGCGCCACGTTGGACGGAGTGCGCAAGCGGCGCTGCTCGACGAGGTCGCGCGCGGGGTCTATCAAATCGAACCATTCGGCCCGGAGGACGTTGCGCGAGCCAGCGAGATAATGAAACGGTTCGGCGATCTGGACATCGGCCTCGCCGACGCCTCGATCGTTGTGCTGGCGGAACGACACCACATCGCGGAGGTACTGACACTCGACGAGCGGCACTTTCGTGCGATGCGCATCGAGCGTCGCAAGCGCTTCAAGATCCTGCCATTCGACAAGTAGCCACTGCCGGGCGCGTATTCGCGAACGGAGTCATCCCGCTTCCCATTTATCGCTTTTCCGCTACACCCAACAATCCGGCCAACGCATCGGCCAGGCGCTGCACGGCTTCCGGCTCCGGAACGGGCAGCCTGATGTACGACTTGCCGGTTCGCTCGTCGGTTTCGAGCCAGGATCGCACGTCGGGTGCGCCGCCGGCGCCATGCGCGGCGCGGGCCGCGGTGAGGCTACTCAGGATCTTCATGCCGACGTCGAGAAGTGGCGCCCAGCGATCGGCAGCCGGTCCTGCTCCGGCGGGGCCTTCTTCCTGCGAGACATGGTCCTCCGTGTCAGGCGAGACCGCTTCGGCATCCGCCGTTGCCGCGGTCTCGTCCACCGCTTCAGGTTTGCCGGTCGCGCCCGTCACCTTGTCGACGCTCTCCATGAACGTCGACAACCGTGTGCCGCGCATGAAGACCTCGTTCGCGCCGCCGTCGAGGATCCCGGCGAAAAGCGATTTCTTGAACGACAGCACCGACAGCATGCCTTCCTCGATCGTGCCCTGCGCGACGAAATTGACGACCTGCACCGCACGCGTCTGCCCGAGACGGTAGACGCGGCCGATGCGCTGTTCGAGCACCGCGGGATTCCACGGCAGGTCCATGTTGACGACCATCGCCGCCGCGTGCTGCAGGTTCAATCCCACCCCGCCAGCATCGGTGGAAAGGAAGACGCGGCAATCCGGGTCGGTGAGAAAGCGGTCGACGAGCTGAGGCCGCTTCTCGCTCGGCACGCCGCCGTGGAACAGCACGTAATTCCAGCCGCGGGCTTCGAGACGGCGAATGAGGAGCTCGTGGGTGCGCACCCACTGGCTGAAAATCACCGCCTTCGCCTTGGGATCCTCGAACACTTCACTCAGCAATGTCGCAAGCTCGTCGGCCTTGGTGCCGTGGTCGGTCTCGTGGTCGAGCAGATACGTGCTGTTGCACGACATGCGCATGTTCTGCAGCGCGCAGGTGAGGCGCCGCTGATCGGCGTCGGACAGGAAACCCGTCTTGCGCCAGCGCAGGACGATGCGCCGAACGATCGCGCCGTTCTCTTCGTGATGGCCGATCTGCTGCTCGGTCATCGGCACGAACAAGGTGTTATCCACGCGCGCGGGCAACTGGTCGAGCACTTCCGCCTTGCGCCGGCGCAATAGCACGGGCGCGAGCGTGGCGCCGATCCGGTCGAGAGCGCGATATCCGATGACGCGGCCGGCCTCGTCGCGCATCTGATGCTCGTGAAGCAGCCGCCACGTGGGCCCGAGCCGATGGCGATCCACGAACTGCACGATCGACACCAGCTCTTCCAGTCGGTTTTCGAGCGGGGTGCCGGTGAGCACGAGCGCATACGGGCTTTCGATGCGCTTCAACGCCCGCGCGGCGATGGTGTTCCAGTTCTTGATGCGCTGCGCCTCGTCGACGATCACGAGGTCCGGCGACCATCGGCCAATCGGCTCGAGATCGCGGGCGAGCGTCTCGTAATTGGCGATCTTGATCGGCCCCGCCTGCCCGTACTGCGCGTGCCTAGCCGCGCGCGGGCCATGAATCACCTGCGGCTCGCGCCCGGTGCAGCGCATGATCTCGCGTTGCCACTGGTGTTTGAGCGATGTCGGGCAGACGATCAGCACGCGCTCCGCCCCGAAGTGGCGCGAGAGCAGTGCGGCGGCGGCGATAGCCTGGATCGTTTTCCCCAGACCCATTTCGTCGCCGATCAGCGCGCGGCCGGCTCGCGCCGCGAACAGCGCGCCTTCGGCCTGATAAGGGTAGAGCCCGATCTCGAGCAGCCCGGCGAGGGCGGCGCTGCGCGCGCCCTGCGGGTACGCCGCGTCGAGCACGCGGCGGCGCTGCTCGGCGTCGCGGATCTCTGCGACGAAAGCGAGCGCGTCGTCGTAGCAGCGCAGTTCGTGCCGCGACTTCTGCACCGCGGAGAGGAATCGCGGAAGCTCGGAAAAGCGCGGCTGCGGCAACGCCCATCCTGCCGGCTTATCGAAGAGGCGCGAGGCCTGCCTGATGAGCTGCGGAGGGCAGTCGGTCCCGGCGCGAAAGCGCACGCTGCGCGCCCGGGCGTAGTCGAGGTGGATTTCGCTGTAAGGCGGGCGAAAGCCGCGCGTGAGCGCCGCCTTTCCGCCGCGCCTCGCCTCGAGTCGGGCCAGCGTGAATTCGATGTGCTTGCAGGTGCCCAGATAGTTCGTCGCAAAGTCCGGGCACGAGCAGAAATTGCTGCCCGCGTGCATCCCACGAATCGCGACGCGATAACGCCCGCCGTTCTCCGGGTTGGTCAGGTTGAATTCGGAGAAAACGGGCTCGGCGCCGACGTTCTCAAGCAGGAACGACTGCTCGCGGCCGAACTGCCGGCGCAGCCGCGTCTGCCATTCTCCGATCGCCATCCCCTCGGGGCGGCGCAGACGGGAAAGCCGCGGTTCTGCACGCTTCGTGCGATCGGGTTTTCGGCTGGAGCGGGTCGTGACTGTGCTTTTGAGACGTGGCATGACAGGAGTGCGTGAACTTCGGTGAGCCGACAACGCGGCGGGCCTTTCGACTTTAGCATCCTGCGCAGGCCGCGCGC
>CAZULX010000451.1:0-3374 GCA_964621335.1 uncultured Streptomycetaceae bacterium | reverse complement strand
AACGAGCATTTCCTCGAGCTCACGCCCGCGCGTGATCGGGAGGCGGAGCGGCGCGCGTCGGCGGCGCTCGTCTGCGACTGACGGGCGGCGCGCGGCATATTGTTTTCCCGCGGGGGGCGCGTTATCGTGCCCCTTCCTTTTTCCCCCGGCAGATCTCATGGCAGATTCCAAACGTGGCCTGCGCCGCAACCTCACCGCGTACGGCGACGAGGAGTTCTCGCTCTTCCTGCGCCGCGCTTTCATCAAGGCGATGGGCTACACCGACGAGGCGCTCGAGCGGCCGATCATCGGCATCACCAACACCTACAGCGGTTTCAACGCCTGCCACCGCACCGTCCCCGAGTTGATCGAAGCGGTCAAGCGCGGCGTCATGCTCGCGGGAGGGCTTCCAGTCGAGTTCCCCACGATCACGCTGCACGAGTCGTTCGCGTATCCGACGAGCATGTACCTGCGCAATCTGATGGCGGTCGACGCCGAGGAGATGATCCGCGCGCAGCCGGTGGATTCGGTGGTGCTGATCGGCGGCTGCGACAAGACGGTGCCCGCGCTCCTGATGGGCGCCGCGAGCGCGAACGTGCCCGCGATCCTCATGGTGACCGGGCCGATGCTCACCGGTAACCACAAGGGCGAGCGCCTCGGCGCGTGCACCGATTGCCGCCGCTTCTGGGCGCGCTATCGCGCGAAGGATATCGACGAGGCCGAAATCAACGAAGTGAACGCGAAGCTCGCCCCGACGGCCGGCACGTGCATGGTCATGGGCACGGCGAGCACGATGGCGCTCTGCGCGGAGGCGCTCGGCATGATGCTGCCGGGCAGCGCCGCGATACCGGCGGTTTTCGCCGAGCGGGTGCGCAACGCGGAGGCGACCGGCGCGCGCGCGGTCGCTCTCGCCAAAGAGCGGCTGGCTCCGGACCGCATCATGACCCCCGACGCTTTCGAGAACGCCTTGCGCGTGCTCCTCGCTGTCGGCGGCTCCACCAATGCCATCGTCCATTTCGCGGCCATCGCCGGGCGCCTCGGTTTCGGGCTGGACCTCGACGCATTCGACCGCATGGGGCGCGAGACCCCGGTGCTCGTGGATCTCAAGCCGACCGGCCAGCATTACATGGAGCACCTTTACGAGGCGGGTGGGCTCGCGACGCTCCTGAGGGAGCTCAAACCGATGCTGCACGGGAATGCCCTCACCGTGAACGGGAAGACGCTTTTCGAGAATCTCGACGCCGCGCGTATCCCCGAGAAACAGGACGTGGTGAGGTCGAGGGACAACCCCATTTTCGCGGCCGGGGGCATGGCGGTGCTGCGCGGCAACCTCGCCCCCGGCGGCGCAATCATCAAGCAGGCCGCGGCGACCGAGCGTCTGATGACCCATACCGGCCGCGCGGTCGTATTCGAATCGCTCGAAGACCTCGCGAACCGCATCGACGATCCCGCGCTCGACGTGACGGCCGAGGACATCATCGTGCTCCAGAGCGCGGGGCCCAAAGGCGCGCCGGGCATGCCCGAGGCGGGTTACATACCGATACCGCGCAAGCTCGCGGAGCAGGGCGTGAAAGACATGGTGCGCATCTCCGACGCACGCATGAGCGGCACCGCCTTCGGCTCGATCGTGCTGCACGTGACACCGGAATCGGCGGTGGGCGGGCCGCTCGCGCTGGTGAAGAGCGGCGACACCATACGGCTGGACGTGCCGCAGCGCCGTCTCGAGCTCCTCGTCGACGATGCCGAGCTCGCCGCGCGCCGCAATCGGTGGCAGCCGCGCGCACCGCAGCGCGAAGACGATCGGGGTTATCGCAAGCTCTTTCTCGATACGGTTCAGCAGGCCGACCGCGGCTGCGACTTCGATTTTCTCGCGCCCGAGGTTACAATGCGCATTCCCAGAACATCGTGATCGCGTGCGATTCGCTCGCGTGCGCTCCCGGCATCCAGCCTTCCTTTCGTTTCAGGCCACCAAGCACTCATGTCATCCAACGGGACCCACGGGCGGCGTTACATCGTTCGCCGTTCGAAAATCCACGGCAGGGGCGTATTCGCACTGACGGACATACCCAAAGGCACTCGTCTCATGGAATACCTCGGCGAGCGCATCACGCACCGGGAAGCGGACCGGCGCTACGCCGCGGAGCACGAGCACTCGCCGCACACCATGCTCTTCGCGGTCGACGACAAGGTGGTCATAGACGCGACGCGCCGCGGTAACTCGGCGCGCTACATCAATCATTCGTGCGCACCGAACTGCGAGGCGATCGAGGAGGAGGGGCGTATCTTCATAGAGACGATACGCAGCGTGCCGGCGGGGGGTGAGCTCACTTACGACTACAATCTCGTGCTGGAGGAGCGCCACACGCCGGCGGTCAAGAGGGCCCATGCGTGCTTCTGCGGCGTTCGCAAGTGCCGCGGCACCCTGCTTGGCAGCAAGCGTTGAAGGCCCGGCGCGCCGTGTCCGGCGCCGCGGCTGTTTTCTGTTACGTTACGGCTCTTCGGGCGCCCCTAAAGAAAATGGAAAAGAAGGCATGACGATCGAGCGCGAACACATCGAGCGGGCCTATTCCAGCTACGCCGGCGTCTACGACCGGGTGTTCGGCAAGGTCTTCCAGGACTCGCGCGAGGCGGTCGTGCGCAAGCTCAAGGTTGCCCCCGGCGAACGCATTTTGGAAGTGGGCGTCGGCACCGGGCTCTGCCTTCCGCTCTACCCGGCGAATTGCGACATCACGGCGATCGATCTCTCGAAACCCATGCTCGACAAGGCCGAGGAGCGCGTGAAAGAGCTGGGGCTCACGAACGTGAAGCTCATGCACATGGACGCAGGTGCGATGGACTTCGACGACTCGAGCTTCGACATCGTGATCGCGGCCTACGTCGTCACCGCGGTGCCGGACTACCGCAAGCTGATGGAGGAGATGGTCCGCGTCTCGCGTCCCGGCGGCCGGCTGATACTTCTCAATCACTTCACCCAGGATTCGCCGATCATCGCCGCGGTCGAAAAGGCGATTTCCCCCATCTGCACCCGCATCGGCTTTCGCACCGACCTCTCGGTCGATCAGGTGATCAACGGCTGGCCGCTCATCAAGGAGCGCGACGAGCGCGTGAAGCCCCTAGGCATGTGGCACGTCGTCGAATGCCTGAACAACAAAACGTAGCGGCGCTCGTCTGAAAGTCGGGCGTCGCTGCGAACGGACGTAAGTGGGGGAAGGGAGGTTACGGAGGGAAACCGAGGAAGGTTTCCCTCTGTTCGTGTAGCGGCGAGGCCCGAGCCTTCAGGCGAGCGCCGCTACCTACGCCGCCGCGCGCGAAGCGCGCTTGCGCTCGTGCTCCTGCAGGTAGCGCTTGCGGATGCGTATCGACTTCGGGGTGATCTCCACCAGCTCGTCGTCGGC
>CAZULX010000450.1:0-3880 GCA_964621335.1 uncultured Streptomycetaceae bacterium | reverse complement strand
GCATAGCCGGGAGGAGCGCCGCGCGCGCCTAGCCTCGGCACCTCGCTACGCTCGGCAGCCTGCCGGCAAGCCGAGGCCCGGTGAACGATACAGAAGGAAACCAAGGTTTCCCTCCGTAACTCGCTCCGCTCGGGGGGGCATATAACGATACAGAGGGAAACCGAAGGTTTCCCTCCGTAACCTCCTTTCCTTCGGCTCGCTGAGCGCTCGCTCCAGCGCCTTACGTTTTAGTCACGTAGGCTGCATTGGTAATGCACCGCAGGCCGGTGCGTCACCGACGCACCCTACGATTTGGCTGCGGCCGGATCGCGGTCCCGAGACAGGTAACTGGTCAGCAGCAGGTTCGCGGCGTTCATCCAGAACACCGGCGAGGAGCCGAACGCCGCGCCGAGCGCGCCGCAGATGACCGGCATGCTGATGCGCGCCAGGTTGTTCACGGTGAGCCGCAGCCCGGTCATCTCGCCGGTTCGTCCCGGCGGCGAGCGCTCGTAGGAAATGCTCATGAGGATAGGCTGCGTCGCACCGACGCCGAGCCCGATCACGAAAGCGGTCGCCATCAGCGCGTAGGCGCTCTCGAAGAACGGGAACACCCCGAAGCCCGCTGCCGCGACCAGCAGGAACCACACCATGATCTGCTCGGGCGCGAGGCGCTCCATGATGCGTCCGAGCATGAAGCGCATGAGCACGATCGCCAACGCGTACGAGCCGAGCACGATGCCGGTCATCGAGGCCGACAGGCCGATCTCGTGCGCGAACACGGGAACGTAGAACGCGAAGAGCTCCGCGGACGCCACGGAGAGCCCGCTGATGATGATGAGCTTGCGCAGCGTGCGGTCGGCGAGGAGGTCGAGCGTGCGGTGCTTCGCGCTTCCCGGAACGGGTGCGGGTCTTACGATGCGCACGACCTGCGGCTTCAGGAGGATGAGCGCGATCGGAAACAGGGGAAAGAGCGCGAACAGGAGAAACGTCTGCGCGTGCCCCATGAAGTCGATCGAGAATCCCGAGAGCACCGGCCCGATCAGGTTCGAAGACGAGTAACCGATCGTGAGCCACGCGAAATTGCGCGCCCGCTCCCCGGGCTGTCCGATCGCGCCGGCGAGCGTCTGTATCGACACGTTGAAGAAGACGAAGCCGGCGCCCATCAGCACCGCCACCGCGAAGAGGCCCGGCAGGTCGCGCCACACGAAACCCGTCACCATCGCAATGCAGGTGAGCGTCGCGCCGAGGAGCAGCGGCATGCGCAGCCCGCGGCTGTCCGCGAGCCGGCCGGTATAGACGCCGAGGAGCAGCGGGAAAGTCGCGTAGCACGCGGCGAGGATACCGACCGTGAACTGGCTTGCGCCGAGGTCGAGCGCGTAGAGCGAGACCAGCACCTTGCTGCCGATATAGCAGCTGTGCACCGCCATGCTGATCGCGATTACGATGAGTATGGGCATCTACGCACTGCGCCTGCGGGTCAGGTAGCCGCTCACCGCGAGCAGTACCGCGCTGGTCCAGAAAACCGGCGCGACGCCTATCGCCGCCGCGAGCCCGCCGGCCGCGACCGGAACGCCGATGTGCGTGATGTTGTTGATGGTGAGCCGCAGGCCGGTGACTTCGCCCGAGCGCCCCGGAGGTGAATGGTTGTAGGCGAGATTCAGCGTGAGCGGCTGGCTGCAGCCGAGCGCGAGACCGATCCCGAACGCGAGGAGGAAGAGGCCCGGCACGTACTCGATGAGCGGGAAAGGCACGAAAAGCAGCGCCGCGGCGAATGTGGCGGCCGCCAGCACCGGCTCTATGCCGTAGCGCGCGGTGAGCCGGGGCAGCATTACGCGCACGATGAAAGTCGCGATCGCGAAAGCGCCGAGGATGTTGCCGATCGTGGAGGCGCTCAGGCCGATCGAGTGGCCGTAGATCGGCACGTAGAAGCCGAAAAGGTCCCAGCCGGTGGTGATGAGGCCGCTCACGATGATCGTGCGCCGCAGGAGCGGCGCCTTCAGGAGCTCGAAGGTGTTGCGGCGCTGCGTCGCGTGCGTGGCCGCGTTCACGTCGAGGCGCCGCTCGAGCGCGATGATTACGAGCGGCGCGAGCGTGAGCGCGCCGAGGATCGCATAGCCGTACGTGTGGCCGAGAAAATCGATCGCGTAGCCCGCGATCACGGGCCCGACCAGGTGCCCGCCGGAGTAGCCCAGGCCGAGCGTCGCGAAATTGCGCGTGCGCTCCTCGGGCGTGCCGAGCGCGCCGGCGAGCGTCTGGTTCGAGACGTTGAAGAAGACGAAGCCGGTGCCGACGAGAGTCGCCGACGCGAAGAGCACCGGCAGCGTGGGCCACAGCGCCGGGAGGATCAGCCCCGATCCGAGGAGGAGGATGCCGAAGAGCATCGGCCGCCGCGCGCCATAGCGGTCGGAGATGCGTCCGGAATAGACGCCGAGCAACAGCGGAAAAACCGCGTAGACGCCGATCAGCAGTCCGATGGTGAACGCATTCGCGCCGAGCTGCAGCGCGAAGAGCGAGGCGACGACGCGGCTGCCGACGTGCGCGCCCTGGACGAGCAGCGTGTTGAGGGTGATCAGATGAATCGGCGGCACGGCGAAGCGCGGCGGCTGCCGCGTGGGTTTTTCATATGCTGGACGGGACTGCGGGAGCGGTATGAGCGCGCGCCGTGCCGGAGCACGGACACTCCTGCACGGGTGCATTAGAATACCGCAAACGCGCACGAACCGGAATCGCGCAAGGCGCGCGTAGACTCCGATCCTCCGACATCAATCCAGATAGTGAACCTCGCCAACGCACACAACATCGACGATCTGCGCGAGCTCGCGCGCGCGACGCTGCCGCGCGTCGCGTATGACTTCATGGAGCGCGGCGCCGAAGACGAAGTGTCGCTGCGCGAGAACCGCAGCGCGTTCCAGCGCATCCATTTCCGCCCGCGAACGCTGATCGACGTTTCCGGGCGGTCGCAGCAGGTGAGCCTCTTCGGCAAGACCCACAGCGCGCCTTTCGGCGTGGCGCCGACCGGCGCGGCCGGGCTCTACTGGCACGACGCCGACGTGGCGCTCTCGCGTGCGGCCGCGGCCGCCGGCGTGCGTTTCGCGCTGTCGCCCGCGTCGTTCGTCGCCATGGAGCGCGTCGCGAAGGAAGCCGACGGGACGAAGTGGTTCCAGCTCTACATGTCGAAGGAGCGCGAAAGCGCGCAGCGCCTGATCGAGCGCGCGCGCGATGCCGGCTTCGAAGCGCTCGTCGTGACGACCGACGTCAACGTCGGCGGCAACCGCGAGTACAACCAGCGCAACGGATTCAGCATCCCGTTCCGTCTCAACCTGCCCAACATGATCGACGGCGCGCTGCATCCGCGCTGGCTGGTGAACGTGTTCCTGCGCACGCTCCTCGCGTCCGGGGTGCCGCGCTTTCAGAACGTCGACAGCAACGTCGGCGGCAAGATCGTCTCGAAGAACCTCGCTGAATTTCGCGCGCGGCGCGACGCGATGGACTGGGACGACCTCGCGTGGGTGCGCTCGATCTGGCCGCGCAAGCTTTTCGTGAAAGGCGTGCTCACGCGCGAGGACGCCCTGCGCGCCGCCGCACTCGGAATGGACGGCATTTTCGTGTCGAACCACGGCGGACGCCAGCTCGACGGCGCGATGAGCCCGATCGAGGTGCTGCCCGGGATCGCCGCTGCCGTCGGCGGGCGTATCGTGATCGCGCTCGACAGCGGCGCGCGGCGCGGCTCGGACATCGTTAAAGCGCTCGCGCTCGGCGCCGACGTCGTCTTCGTCGGGCGGGCGACGCTCTATGGCGCGGCCGTCGCAGGGGAAGTGGGCGCAGCGCGCGCGATCGAGATCCTCAGTAGCGAAGTCGACCGGGTGATGGCGCTCCTCGGCGCGCGCTCGGTGGCGGAGCT
>CAZULX010000449.1:0-3303 GCA_964621335.1 uncultured Streptomycetaceae bacterium | reverse complement strand
GTCACGGGACTGTGCGGCATCTCGTACGGCACATCGGGGAGGTTCACGCCGCGGTCGCGCACCTGCGTGCCCGAGCTGCCTTCGGAATTGGGACGGCCGGCGAGCGTGATGAGCGCGACGTTGCATTTGCCTGCAGCGATCGCTTCGGCCGCGTGCGCGACATGGACGAGGTAAGAGCATCCTCCCATGTCGGTCGAGTCGACGTGGCGAAGCTGGTTCAGGTTCATGTAATTCGCCATGCTCCAGACGTTTGCGCCCGGCGCGTCGCCGGCGCAGAAATAGCCGTCGATGTCGTTCTTGGTGAGCCCGGCGTCTTCGAGCGCGCCTTTGGCGACTTCGGCGTGCAGTTGTGCGACCGAGTGGTTCGGCGCTTTACGAAGCGGGTGCTCGTACGCGCCGACGATGTAGGCCTTGCCTTTGGTGGTCATGGGTGAGGGTTCCTGTTGTTGTTCATGCTTCGACTCCACGTCGCGCGAGCCTTGTCCTAAAGCGCAGGCCGTCAGGGGCTCTTCTCATGAGCGCGGCGGCGACTGCGTATGCTATACCGGCTCGAGGAATGACAACACTGCCGTCCGCATCCCGGACTCCACTCCACCTCACTTACGCGCTGATGCTGTTCGGCTTCTGCAGCATCAATGCCGCGCGGGTCGCGTTCTCGCTGTATGCGCTGCACCTCGGCGCGTCGCCCACTGCGGTGGGGCTCCTCATCGGCGGCTTCTACTTCTTTCCGGTGCTGCTGTCCTGGCCGGTCGGCCGTTATTCCGACCGCGTCGGGTCGCGCGGACTGCTGCTCGCGGGTGCGGGATTCGGCCTGTGCGCCACGGCGATCCCGTTCTTCGTGCGCGAGCTCGCGGCGCTTTTCGTCGCGGCGATGCTCATGGGCGTCGCATTCACGCTGTACAACGTGCTGCTGCCCAACCTGGTGGGACTGCTGAGCGGTCCACGCGACCGGGTTCGCAATTTCAGCAATGCGAGTCTCGTCGGCAGCGTGAGCATGGTCGCCGGGCCGCTCCTCGCGGGCATCGCGATCGATCTCGCCGGTCATGCGAACGCGTGTCTTTATCTCGCCGCCCTGTCGCTGGTCGTGGCAGGTATCGTCGTCATCGGAGGCCGACGGCTTCCCGGCGGCTCACCTGTGAGCGCAGCGGGCGGGCCGCGCGGCTCGCTCAGAAGCCCCGAGATGGTGCGGGTGCTCGCGACGAGCAGCCTGGTGCAGGTGGGACAGGACCTCTTTCAGTTCTACATCCCGGTCCACGGTTACGCGGTGGGCCTGTCCGCGTCGTCGATCGGCGGCGTGCTTTCGCTCTATGCCGTGGCTTCGTTCGTGGTGCGGATAGCGATGCCGCGCCTGGTCGCGCGCCTGGGCGAAGAGAACGTGCTGCGCTACTCGTTCTATTTCGCCGCCCTCGGCTTCGTGCTCGCGCCGTTTTTCGAGAGCCTCGCCGCGCTCGCGATCGTGTCGTTCATCTTCGGGCTCGGTATCGGCTGCGGCCAGCCGATCACCACGCTCCTCATCTACAACCGGTCTCCCGCCGGCCGCTCGGGCGAGACTTTCGGGCTGCGTCAGACGGTCAACAACGTCCTGCGCGTGAGCTGCCCGCCGCTTTTCGGGCTGGTCGCGACGTCGTTCGGCCTGCCGGCGGTGTTTCTGCTCAGCGCCGCGCTGATGGGCGGCGGCGGCAGGCTATCGCGTTCGCGGTTACCGACACCATAGCGACCGTAGGGTGCGCTGATAGCGCATCAACGTCTTGCCGGTGCGTCACCGAGGCACCCTACGGTTTGCGAACGGGGTGAGCCGGGGAAAGAGGTTTCGGAGGGAAACCTTGGGTTTCCCTCTGAATCGTTCACCGGCCGAGGCGGCTGCCGAATGGCAGCCGTAGGAAAGGAGGTTTCGGAGGGAAACCTTGGTTTCCCTCTGAATCGTTCACCGCTCCAGTGCGTAAAGCAGCGGCTCCTATCGGGAGCCGCTATTTACGCCAGGCGGCCCCGCCGTCGACCGAGACGACCGTGCCGCTCATGTAGGACGCCCGCTCTGAAGCGAGGAAGACGACCACGTTCGCGACTTCCTCGACCGCAGCGGGCCGGCCGAACGGAAAGCCTTTGGTGAGCTCTTTCCAGCGCGCGGGATCGCCGAGCTCTTTCTTCGCCTGGTTCTGCCAGCGCTCGACGCCGCGGTCGGTCGCGGTCGCGCTCGGGTTCAGCCCCAACACGCGCACGCCGTGCTTCGGGCTGTCCGCGCCGAGCGCGCGCGACATCGTCATCAATCCTGAATTCGCGATGCTGCCGGCGATGTAGCCCGCGCTCGGACGCTCGCCGGCACCGCCGATCACGTTGACGATCACGCCGCGCTTGCGCTCGCACATTCCCCGGTAGACCTCTCGCGTAAGGTTGACGTAGCCGAACATCTTCAGCTCCCAGCCCGCGCGGAAGCTCGTGTCGTCGAAATCGGTGATCGTGCCCTGCGGGATCGCGCCCGCGTTGTTGATCAGGATGTCGAGCGCGCCGCACTCGCGCGCGAGCCGCGCGGTGTTCTCGGGCACGCCCAGGTCGAGCGCATGCAGCGTCACTTTCACGTCCGGATGCGCCGCCAGGATTTTTTCCCGCGCCGCCGTGAGATCGGCCTCGCTGCGCGAAGCGAGGTGCAGGTTGCAGCCTTCGGCCGCGAGCGCCTGCGCGACCCCGAAGCCGATGCCGCGGGAGCCGCCGGTCACGAGCGCCGTCTTACCTTTCAGTTGCAAGTCCATGAGCTTCACTCCTTGTGATGGTGATGGCTTTCAGGTCCTCGCCGACTTCCTGGGCATTGCGTCCTGCGTTGACCCCCAGGTACACCTTCGCGATCCGGCCATCGGGATCGAGAAGAAACGTATTGCGTTTCGCGATTCTGATGACGCCGAAGTTGCGCAACGACCCGTACCGCTTCGCGACCGCTCCGTCGCGGTCGGCGAGCAGCGCAAACGGCAGATTGTACTTGCGCGCGAACGCGGCGTGGCTGGCGCTGTCGTCGACGCTCACGCCGCACACCGACGCCCCCAGCGCTTCGAGCTCGCGCATCGCATTGCGAAAGCGCATCGCCTGCTCGGTGCAGCCCGGCGTGTCGTCGCGCGGATAGAAGTACAGCACCAGCCATTTACCGCGGAATTCGTCGAGCGTGCGCGATTGGCCGTTCTGGTCGGGAAGCGCGAACGGGGGCGCAGGATCGTCGACCCTCGGCAAGTTGCGGCTGATAGTGGCGTTTGCGCACACCAAGAGCGCGACGGTGAGGACGGCAGCGACTAGGAACCAGATCATGGCCTCTTTCTCGAC
>CAZULX010000448.1:0-14682 GCA_964621335.1 uncultured Streptomycetaceae bacterium | reverse complement strand
CCGCACGTGGACACGCTCAACCGCCTTTTCATAGCGCCGCACCATCCCGATCGTCTCGAGGAGCACAAGTTCTTCGGCGATCTCGTGCTCGATGCCGAGTCGAAGCTCGGCGACGTCGCGATGTTCTACGGCATCGACATCCCGCCCGGCACCGAAGATTCGACGCTCGCGGAATACCTGGAGCGCGTTTTCCACAAACGGCCCGCCGTGGGGGACCGCGTCAAGGCCGGCCGCGTCGAATTCGTCGTGCGAGAAGTGACCGCAGGGCGGGTATCGCGCGTCGGCCTCAAATTCAGATAGCCGCATGACGCACGCCGAGTTCGTATCGGCCTACCGGTCGGGAGCGATCCGCGTTCACGTGGACAAGGACGCGGCCGGACGATTCTTAAGTGCACGGCTTCTGCTGCCGCTGGTGCGGCTGCCCGTGCTCGGCCTCGGCATCGCGCTCGCGCTGACTTATTCGGTGTGGATCGGGCTGGCGATCATCGGCCTCGCCACTATCGCGCCGATGATCATGAAGCTGAGCGCTCCCCACTTCGTGCTCACGCAGGCGCTGCAGGATGCCGCGTTTTTCGACGACGTCGTAGCGTCGGGGCTCCTCGAGATCGTCGATGAGAATGTTTGATGGCGTGGGCGCCTACGCGGCCTGCAACTTGCCGTCCACGAGCGTCATGATCCGGTTCGCGCGCGCCGCGAGGCCGTGATCGTGCGTGACGATGACCAGGCTCGTTCCGAGGTCGCGGTTCAACTCCAGCATGAGCTCGAAGACCGACTCCGCGGTGTGACGGTCGAGGTTTCCAGTGGGCTCGTCCGCGAGCACGCACGCGGGCCGCGTGACGAGCGCGCGCGCAAGCGCCGCGCGCTGGCGCTCGCCGCCGGAAAGCTCGCCCGGTGTGTGGGTGAGGCGTTGCGACAAACCGACCCGCTCCAGCACCTGCGCCGCGGCTGCGTGCGCTTCGCTTTTCGGCATCCGCCGAATGAGGAGCGGCATCGCCACGTTCTCGAGCGCGGAGAACTCGGGAAGCAGGTGGTGGAACTGATAGACGAAGCCCAGCGCGCGGTTGCGCGTGAGCCCGCGCTCTGCCTCGCTCTGTTTGCGGATATCGGCCCCGAGGATGTGCACGTCGCCGCGCGTCGGCGCATCGAGCCCGCCCAGGAGATGCAGCAGCGTGCTCTTGCCCGACCCCGACGCGCCCACGATCGCCACGCGCTCGCCCGCGTGCACGTCGAGGTCGATTCCCATCAGCACCGGCACCTCGACTTTGCCCTGGCGATAGATTTTCACCAGGCCGCGGCACGCGACAACAGTGCTTGCGAGCGCCTCACTCATAGCGCAGCGCTTCGGCGGGATTCACGCGGGACGCGCGCCAACTCGGATATATCGTCGCCAGCACGGACAGCGTGAACGACACCACCGCCGTCGTGACGACGTCGCTGTAGCGCAGCTCCGAAGGCAGGTCGCTGATCTGGTAGACGTCCTGCGGCAGGAACTTGAAGCCGAACACGCGCTCGACGAAGTTCACGATCACGTCGACGTTGAGCGCTCCGATCACGCCGAAAGCGATCCCGAAGATCACCCCGACCGCGCCGATGACGACGCCTTGCACCATGAAAATGCGCATGACGCCGCGCGGCGAGGCGCCGAGCGTGCGCAGGATCGCGATGTCCGAGTTCTTTTCCTTCACCACCATGAAGAGGCTCGACACCAGATTGAACGCAGCGATCGCGATGATGAAAAAAAGCAGCAGCGACATCATGCGCTTCTCGAGGTCGACCGCGCGGAAATAGGTCGCGTTCATCCGCGTCCAGTCGATCAGGCTCACGCTCGGGGGCAGCATGCCTGCGAGCTCACGCGTGACGGTCTGCGCGCGGAAAAGATCCTCGAGCCGGAGCCGCACGCCGGTCACCTGGTCGCCGAGGAAATACAGGCGCTGCGCGTCCTGCAGGTGTACGAGTGCGAGCGTGGAATCGATCTCGTAATGGCCGATGTTGAACGTTCCCGCGACCGTGAACTGGCGCAGCCGCGGAATCACGCCGGCCGGGGTCACCTGCCCCTGCGGCGCGACCAGCACGATGCGGTCCCCGGGGGCGACGCCGAGCGCGCGCGCGAGCGCATCGCCGAGGATTATGTTGTATGCGCCCGGTTTGAGCGCGGAGAGCTCGCCCCGGCGCATGCTGCGGCCGAGCTCGTCCACGGTCTCTTCGAGCTCGGGCACGATGCCGCGGAGGAACGTCCCGCGCACGTTGCCGCCGCTGGTGAGCAGCCCCTGCGCCGAGACGTACGGCGCCGTCGCCTTCACCTCCGGGTGCTTTGCCGCGAGCTGCGCGATTCTCTGCCAGTCGGGCAGCGTTTCGCCGAAACCAGAAACCTGCACGTGCGAGACCGCGCCCAGCATGCGCGTGCGCACTTCGCGCTGAAAGCCGTTGAACACCGAGAGCACCGTGATCAGCACCGTCATGCCGAGCGCGATGCCGACGATCGAAATCAGCGAGATCACGGAGATGAAGCGCGTACGCTGGCGGGACCGGGTGTAGCGCAGCCCGATGAAGAGCTCGTAGGATTTCACTTGGAAGGCGGGTTCGGGAAAGGCGAGAGTTTGCCACAAGCCGCCGCCCGCCGCGTGTGCGGCGGGCGGCGCGTAAGAGATCGAGCGGAGTAGACTCGCAGCGATTCGCGATGCACTGCACGCTCTTCATCCCCGGACTCATGTGGCCGCGCCCCGGCGCGGACGAGGTTACGCGCGGCCTGGAGGTCCCGGCTCTGCGCAAGCTTCTTGCGCGCGGCCGCGTGCAGCGCTGCGCGGCGATCGCGCCCGAAGGCTGGCTGTGCCAGGCGTTCGAAGTCGAGCGCGCGCAGGACTGGCCGATCGCGCCGCTCACGCTGGAGCTCGACGGCGGAGAGCCCGGCGATGTTTACTGGCTGCGCGCCGATCCCATACACATCAAAGTCGAGCGCCAGCGGCTGCTGCTCGTCCACAGCGCGCTGTTCGAGATCGATCACGGAGAGGCGCAGGCGCTCGCCGCCGCGCTGAACGCACACTTCGCCGCCGACGGCTACGCCTTCAGCGCGCCCCACCCCAGGCGCTGGTACGTAAAGCTTCCGCGCCTGCCCCGGCTCGTCACGCACAGCGTGAGCGAAGCGGCAGGGCGCGACCTTCAGTCGTGCCTCCCCGAAGGCCCGGACGCCCTCGCGTGGCACCGCGTATTCAACGAAGCGCAGATGCTTCTCCACACCCATCCGGTCAACGAAGCGCGCGAAGAGCGTGGCGAGCCCGCGATCAACAGCGTGTGGCTGTGGGGCGGCGGAACGCGGCCCGCCGTGCGCGGCCGGCCTTACGATGCGGTGTGGAGCGACGACGCGGTGGCTGCGGCGCTCGGGGCTGCGGCAGGCGTGGCGGCAGAGGCACTGCCGGCGGACGCCTCAGCATGGATCGCGAAAGTCGCGGGTGCGCCGCCCCACCTGCGCTCCGCTCTGCTCGTCCTCGACGCGGCAGCCGGCGCGGTGGCATACGGAGACGTCGAGGCGTGGCGCGATCGACTCGCACGGCTTGAAGCGCTCTGGCTCGCGCCGCTCCTGCGCGAGCTGCACGCCGGACGCATCGACTCGCTCGCGATCGTCGTGCCCGGACCGGAGGCCGGCTTCAGGTTCGAGGTGACCCGCGCCGACCTCTACAAGGTGTGGCGGTCCGTGAAGCCGCTGTCCGCTTACGCGTGAACGCCTGCCCGGCCATCGTGCAGCGCCCGGTCGCGGCCGGGGCCGTCGAACGGCTGGTGCGTGCGGGTTTCCATCCGCTGCTCGCCCGCGTCTACGCCGGCCGCGGCGTCACCACCGCAGCCGAGCTCGACGATGCATTCGAGCGCCTGCATTCCCCCGATGCGATGCGTAACCTGCGGCAGATGGCGCACCTCCTCGCCGACGCAATCGGCGCGCGGGCGAAGCTTCTCATCGTCGCGGATTACGACGCGGACGGCGCCACGGCGTGCGCCTTGGGGATGCGTGCCCTGAAGCGCTTCGGCGCCGATGTCGGATACCTGGTGCCGAACCGTTTCGAATACGGCTACGGCCTCACGCCCGAGATCGTTCATCTCGCTTTCGAGCGCTACCGCCCCGACGTGCTGATCACCGTCGACAACGGCATCGCGAGCATCGAAGGCGTCGCCGCAGCGAACCGGCTCGGCATGCGCGTGCTCGTGACCGATCACCACCTGCCCGCGGAGTCGCTGCCCGCCGCGTGGTGCATCATCAATCCGAACCAGCCCGGCTGCGATTTTCCGAGCAAGCACCTCGCCGGCGTGGGCGTCATGTTCTATCTCATGCTCGCCTTGCGCGCGGAGCTCCGCGCAAGGGGCGCGCTCGAGCGCGAGCCCGCCATGGCGGGGCTGCTCGACCTCGTCGCGCTCGGCACGGTCGCCGATGTCGTGCGCCTCGACGCGAACAACCGCGTGCTCGTGCAGCAGGGGTTGAAGCGCATGCGCGCGGGCCGCATGCAGCCCGGCATCGCGGCGCTTTTCGAAGCCGCGGGGCGCGAGCCGTCGCGCGCCTCGGCCTACGACCTCGGGTTCGTGCTCGGGCCGCGGCTGAACGCCGCCGGGCGGCTCACCGACATGGCGCTCGGCATCGAATGCCTCGTCACCGACGATCACGTGCGCGCACTCGAGATCGCGCGCGAGCTCGACGCGCTCAATCGCGAGCGGCGCGAGATCGAGGCGCAGATGCAGGAAAGCGCGCTGAGCGCGATCGGCGAAGACATCGGTGACGCGTGCGCGCTCGCGCTTTTCGACGAGAGCTGGCACCAGGGCGTCATCGGCATCGTCGCCTCGCGCCTGAAAGAGCGGTTCCATCGGCCGGTGATCGCTTTCGCGCGCGGCAGCGGCGGCGAAATCAAGGGCTCCGGGCGATCGATCGCCGCACTGCACCTGCGCGACGCGCTCGACCTCGTCACCAAGCGTCATCCCGGCCTCGTGCTGCGCTTCGGCGGACACGCCGCCGCGGCGGGGCTCACGATCCGCGAATCGGACTTCGCGGTCTTCCGCGGCGCCTTCGAAGCGAGCGTGCAATCGCTCGTCACGGCTGCGGACCTCGAGCGCCAGCTCGAGACCGACGGCTCGCTCGATACGCGCGAGTGCACTTTCGACCTCGCGCGCGCAATCGGCGCGTGCGTCTGGGGCCAGGGATTTCCCGAGCCGCGCTTCTTCGACGCGTTCGACGTCGTCCAGCAGCGCATCGTCGGCGGACAGCACACGAAGCTGAAGCTCGCGCGTGAGGGGCGTGCATTCGACGGCATGCTTTTCGGAGACGCCAAGCCGCTGCCGCCGCGCGTCGAAGCGCTCTACCGCGTCGAAGTGAACGAGTACAACGGCACGCAGGGGCTGCAGCTTACGGTGCAGCACTGGCGTGCTGCCGCCGCTGGCGCAGGCGCGCAGCGCAAGGAGTGACGGCTGCCGAAGCGGTAGCCCTCATCACTCCTTGGATAGCGTCACTGACGCTATAATCAGCGCTTTGCGGGCAGGCCATGGAAGCCGAGCACATCAATCTCATCTCCAAGCGGTTGCAGGACGTCGAAGGCCGTGCAGCCGAGCTGCGGAGGTATCTTTGACTTCGATCAGAAGAAAATACGCCTGAGCGAAGTCGTCAAGCTCGCCGAAGATCCGGACATCTGGAACGAGCCCCAGCGCGCGCAGGACCTGGGGAAGGAAAAGAAAGCGCTCGAAGGGGTGGTGCAGACGCTCGAGCGGCTCGGCGAAGGCGTGCGCGACGCGAAAGAGCTTTTCGAGATCGCGCGCGAGGAGAACGACGACGCAACGCTCGCGAGCGTGGCCGATGACGCTTCAGGCCTCGAGCGGACGGTCGAGGATCTCGAGTTCCGCCGCATGTTTTCGAACCCGGTCGATCCCAACAACTGCTTCGTCGACATCCAGGCCGGCTCGGGCGGCACCGAAGCGCAGGACTGGGCGGCCATCCTCGAGCGCATGTACCTGCGCTACTGCGAGCGCAAAGGCTTCAAGGCGGAAGTGCTCGAAGAGTCTTCGGGCGAGGTCGCGGGAATCAAGAGCGCGACGTTCAAAGTGATGGGCGATTACGCATACGGGCATCTGCGGAGCGAAAGCGGGGTCCACCGCCTCGTGCGCAAGTCGCCTTTCGACGCGAACAGCCGGCGGCACACGTCTTTCGCGAGCGTTTTCGTCTATCCCGAGGTCGACGACACGATTGCGATCGAAGTGAACCCAGCCGACCTGCGCATCGACACCTACCGCGCTTCGGGTGCGGGCGGCCAGCACATCAACAAGACCGATTCGGCGGTGCGCATCACGCACAATCCCACGGGCATCGTGGTGCAGTGCCAGAACGACCGCTCGCAGCACCGCAACCGGGCGGAGGCGATGTCGCTGCTGAAAGCGAAGCTCTACGAGCTTGAGCTGCGCAAGAGGAACGAAGAGAAGCAGGCGCTCGAAGACAGCAAGACCGACATCGGCTGGGGCCACCAGATCCGGTCCTACGTGCTCGACCAGTCACGGATCAAGGATTTGCGCACCAACGTCGAGATCGGCAACACGCAGGGCGTGCTCGACGGCGATCTCGACCCTTTCATCTCGGCCAGCCTCAAACACGGCCTGTAGCAGTCTCGGAGAAAGCATGGACGAACGAGAACCGCCTTCGGTGGACGAGAACCAGATCATCGCCGAGCGCCGTGAGAAGCTGAAAGCGCTGCGCGCGCAGGGCAACGCCTACCCCAACAATTTCTTCCGCAATCACCTCGCTGCCGACGTCGTCGAGAAGTTCGAAGGCGTCGACCGCGACTCGCTCGACATGAATCCTGTGGTGGTGACGGTGGCCGGCCGCCTCATGCTGAAGCGCGTGATGGGCAAGGCGAGCTTCGCGAGCCTTCAGGACATGAGCGGCCGCATACAGCTCTATCTCACCGACAGCTACCCGGGGAAAGCCGAGCACGAGGCTTTCAAGCACTGGGACATCGGGGATCTCATCGGCATCGGCGGCGTGCTCTTCAAGACCAAGACCGGCGAAGTGACGATACGGGTGAAGACGATCCAGCTGCTGGCGAAATCGTTGCGTCCGCTCCCGGACAAATTCCACGGCCTCACCGACCAGGAGCTCAAGTACCGCCAGCGCTACGTCGATCTCGTCATGAATGAGGAAACGAGGCTCGTCTTCGTCCAGCGCACGCGCATCATCCAGGCGCTGCGGGGTTTTCTGCTCGCGCGGCATTACCTGGAGGTGGAGACGCCGATGATGCAGCCGATTCCCGGCGGAGCGGCCGCGCGGCCGTTTACCACGCACCACAACGCGCTCGACATGGACCTCTACCTGCGCATCGCGCCGGAGCTGTACCTGAAGCGGCTGGTCGTCGGCGGCTTCGAGAAAGTGTTCGAAGTGAACCGCAATTTCCGCAACGAAGGGATCTCGACGCGCCACAATCCCGAGTTTACGATGCTCGAGTTCTACGCGGCCTACACGCAGTACCGCTACCTGATGGCTTTCATCGAGCAGATGTTCCTGGAAGTCGCACAGGAAGCGCTGGGCACGACCACGATCGTCTACCAGGGCCGGGAGATCGATCTCACCAAACCGTACGAGCGCCTCACGATCACCGACGCGATCAAGAAGCATCACCCCGAATACGACGATGCGCTGCTGGGGGACCGCGAGAAGTTGATCGCGAAGATGGAGGAGCTCGGCGCGGGCTACAAGCCGGGCGACGGCCTCGGCGGCCTGCAGCTCTCGTTCTTCGAGCACACCACCGAGCAGCTGCTCTTCGAGCCGACTTATATCATCGACTATCCGGCGGAGGTCTCGCCGCTCGCGCGCCGCAGCGATGCGAACCCCGAGGTGACCGAGCGCTTCGAGCTCTATATCGCGGGGCGCGAGATCGCGAACGGTTTCTCGGAGCTGAACGATCCCGAAGACCAGGCGGCGCGCTTCCTGGCGCAGGCGCAGCAGAAGGAAGCGGGCGACGCCGAGGCGATGCACTACGACGCCGATTACATACGGGCGCTCGAGTACGGGCTGCCGCCCACCGGCGGCGCGGGCATCGGCATCGACCGCCTCGTCATGCTCCTCACCGACAGCCCGTCGATCCGCGACGTGATCCTCTTCCCGCTTCTGAGACCGGAGTGAACGCGCCTCTCTGGCAGCCTGCGCCCGAGCGCATCGCGCGCGCCAACCTCACCCGTTTCATGGGCGAGGTGCGCACAAGTGCAGGCGTCGATACGCGGGATTACGCGCAACTGTACGAGTGGTCTCTCGACGCGCCGGAAGCGTTCTGGAAAGCGGTATGGTCGTTCACCGGCGTCATCGGCGAGCGCGGCGAGACCGTGCTCGTCGACAGGGACCGCATGCCCGGCGCGAAATGGTTTCCCGAGGCGCGGCTCAATTTCGCCGAGAACCTGCTCCGCCGCCGCGACGACGCGACGGCGATCGTCTTCCGCGGCGAGGACCGGGCAAGCGCCATCCTCACCTACGCCGGGCTTTACGACGAAGTGAGCCGCGTGGCCCAGGCATTGCGCGCAACGGGCGTCGTCGCCGGCGACCGCGTCGCAGGCTACCTGCCGAACGCGCCCGTGGCGGTGGTGGCGATGCTCGCAGCGACCAGCATCGGTGCGATCTGGTCCTCGTGCTCTCCCGATTTCGGCGCACAGGGCGTGCTCGACCGCTTCGGGCAGATCGCGCCCAAGGTGCTTTTCGCGGCCGACGGCTATTACTACGGCGGCAAGACCATCGACGTGGTGCCGCGCATACGCGAAGTGGCGGCGCAGCTCGGAGCCGTCGAGCGCGTGGTCGTCGTGCCTTACACGCAGGCGCGCCCGGACGTGTCGCAGATTCCCGGTGCGATGCTGCTCGAGGATTTCACGCGTGCGTTCGCAGCGGGCGCAATCGAATTCGCGCGGCTGCCTTTCGACCACCCGCTCTACATCATGTATTCCTCCGGCACCACCGGCGTGCCGAAGTGCATCGTGCACAGCGCGGGCGGCACGCTGCTGCAGCATCTCAAGGAGCACCGGCTGCACGTCGATCTGAAGCGCGATGAGCGCATCTTCTATTTCACGACGTGCGGCTGGATGATGTGGAACTGGCTCGTGTCCGCGCTCGCATGCGAGGCGACGCTGATGCTCTACGACGGGTCGCCCTTCGCGGGCGACGGGCACATCCTCTTCGATTATGCCGCGCAGGAGCGGATCGACGTCTTCGGTGTTTCGGCGAAATACCTCGACGCGAGCGCGAAGCTCGGCCTCGAGCCGGCGAAGACTCACGATCTCTCCGCGATGAGGAGCGTGCTCTCGACCGGCTCGCCGCTCGCGCCCGAAGGTTTCGACTACGTGTACGGGCGGGTGAAGCAGGACGTCCAGCTCGCCTCGATCTCCGGCGGAACCGACATCATCGCCTGCTTCGCGCTCGGCAATCCGATCGGCCCGGTGTGGCGCGGCGAGCTCCAGTGCCGCGGCCTCGGCATGGCGGTCGAGGTCTACGACGAGAGCGGGCGGCCGCTGCGCGGCGAGAAAGGCGAGCTCGTGTGCACTGCCCCGTTCCCGTCGATGCCCGTGGGGTTCTGGAACGATCCCGACGGCGCGAAGTACCGCGCCGCCTATTTCGAGCGCTACCCCGGCGTGTGGTGGCACGGCGATTACGTCGAGCTGACTGCCCACGACGGGCTCATCTTCTACGGGCGCTCCGACGCCGTCCTCAACCCGGGCGGTGTGCGCATCGGCACGGCCGAAATCTACCGCCAGGTCGAGCGCCTCGAAGAGGTGGTGGAAAGCCTCGCGATCGGCCAGGAATGGGCGAGCGACGTGCGCGTCGTCCTTTTCGTGCGCCTGCGCGAAGGGCTGCGGCTCGATGAGGCGCTGGAGCATCGCATCCGCAGGCACATCCGGGAGAACACGACGCCCCGGCACGTGCCGGCGCGCATCGTGCAGGTGAGCGACATCCCGCGCACCAAGAGCGGCAAGATCGTCGAGCTCGCGGTTCGCAACGTCGTGCACGGGCACCCGGTGAAGAACCTGGAAGCCCTCGCCAATCCCGAAGCGCTCGAGCTTTTCCGCGACCTGCCGCAGCTTGCGGTGTAGGTGCGTCGCTTGCGCTCGCTCCGAGACCCGGAGGCGAACCACTTGGCCTCTCTTTTGCTTCATCCCCGGCGTATCGCGGGCGGTGGGCACGTTTGCGTCTGCTGGCGGCGACAGCTTGAAGGTGTAACAGGGTGTAAAACACCGGCACCGAGGCGACTCGGAGCGGTCGTAACTCAAGAGCGAGACCAAGGAGATCGTCATGACGCAGTCCAGCTTGAGATCGAATCCATTGATCGTAATCGCCGCAACGGCGGTGATTCTGACCTGCCTGATCGCTATCGGCATGATGACGGGCATCATCCCGACGCCCTCCGCGAAGGAAGCTGCGGTCGTCGACAGCAATGTCCGTGACACGACACCCGGACGCACCGCGCTCAACGACAACCGCTCGAGCGCAAGGACGACCGCCCCGGCGCCGCGCGCCCGCCAGGCCGAGCGGCCTCCCGTGGGCGCCAGCAGCAGCGCGGGCGCAGGCTCCGTCAGAGATGCCGGCCCCGGCCGTAACCTCGCGGCGGTCTGCAACAACTGCGGCACGGTCACCTCGATACGCACGGTGACCCAGCAGGGCGACGCGGGGCTCGTCGGTCCGATCGCAGGCGGCGCGCTCGGCGGCCTCGTGGGCAGCCAGATCGGCGGCGGTTCGGGCAAGACCCTGGCGACGATAGCCGGTGCGGCGGGCGGCGCGGCCATCGGCACCGAGGTCGAGCGGCGCCAGAAATCGACGACGAGCTATGTGGTCGGCGTGCGGCTGAACGACGGCACGACGCAGAGCTTCACCTTCGACGCGGCGCCCGGCTACCAGCAAGGCGACCGCGTGCGCGTGGTGGATGGGAGTCTCGTGAAGGACTCGTAACGCGCCAGCGAGTCGTCGTTCCGGCGCACGCCGGAATCCATTTTGATCCCCATCCTACCTTCCCCTGAGGGGAAGGGGATACCGGGTCGCCGCCCGGAATGACGAGCACTAATTTCCAGCAACCGCGCCTTAGGGCGCGGTTTCTTTTTGCGCCGGGTTGACGCTGCGCGCTCGCGGGCGCTATAGCGTTCCCATGGACTCAGGCGCATCGTGAGCGCGCTCGCGCTCGGGCTGATCCTCGCCGCGGCAGTCATACACGCCTCGTGGAACTACCTGCTCAAGCGTTCGGGCGGCGGGACCGCGTTCGTCTGGCTTTTCGCGGTGCTCTCGGCATTGATCTACGCGCCGCTCGCGGCCGCGGTGGTGTGGTGGACGGCGCCTGCGCTGACGGCTGTGAGCTGGGTGCTCATGCTCGCGAGCGCGATACTCCACACGGGGTATTACATGCTTCTCGACCGCGGCTATCGCAGCGGCGACCTGTCCCTCGTCTACCCGCTCGCGCGCGGCAGCGCACCGCTCATCACGGTGCTCGCGGCGGTGCTGCTGCTGGACGAGAGGCCTTCGTCGATCGCGGTCACCGGCGCGGTCATGATCGGCTGCGGCGCAGTCGTGCTCACCGGCGACCTCAGAAAGCTCAGGTCTTCGGGCAACCTGCCTGCCGTGGCGTTCGCGCTTCTGACCGCGTGCATGATCGCGAGCTACACCGTCGTCGATAAGCTCGCGGTCGCCTTTTTCCTGGTGCCGCCGCTGCTTCAGGACTGGGCCTCCAACCTCGGGCGCGTCGTCATCATGGCGCCTCTCGCCCTGCGCCGGCCGGCGGAGTTGCGCAGCGTATGGCGCCGCGCGCGCTTCGAAGTCATCGCCGTCGCGGTCCTGTGCCCGCTTTCCTACATCCTGGTGCTGAGCGCGATGGTGTTCACGCCGGTGAGCTACGTCGCGCCGGCGCGCGAAATCAGCATACTGGTCGCGGCGATGCTGGGGGCGCGATTGCTCGCGGAGAAAAACGCGGCGCGGCGGCTGTTTGCCGCGGCCGCGATGGTGGGCGGGATCGTCTGTCTGGCGGTGGGATAAAGAGCCTGTAACAGGGTCTAAGCTACCAGTTCCAGATTTCCCACCAGCGGCCTCGCGAACCCGGGCCGCCTTTCATGTAAATGCTGTTGGGAAAGTTCCTGACGAGCACGCGCTCCGCATCGTCGCGCAGGTCTTTCATGCCGAGCGCGTCGTAGGCTTTCACGAGTATGACGAGGCCCTCCTCGTTCGCAGGCGCCTGCGGATAGGTCTTGAGTGCGTATTGCGCGCGATTGACCGACGCCACGTGCGCACCGCGCTTGAGGTAATAGCGCGCGACGTGGACTTCGTGCGCGGCGAGCGCATTCACGAGGTATTTCATGCGCGCGACCGCATCGGGCGTGTACTTGCTGTCCGGGAAGCGGTTGACGAGCTCCTTGAACGAATCGAACGCTTCCGCAGCCGCTTTGGGGTCGCGCTCGCTCAGGTCCTGATTGCTGATGAAGCCGAGAATGCCGAGGTCTTCGTTGAAATTCGAAAGGCCTTTGAGGTAGTAGACGTAATCGACGTTCGGATGGTTGGGGTGGAGCTTGATGAAGCGGTCGGCCGCAGCCAGCGCGAGCGCGGGCTCCGTGTCCTTGTAATGCGCGTACGCGATCTCGATCTGCGCCTGCTGCGCGAAGCGGCCGTACGGGTAGCGCGCCTCGAGCTTCTGGTAGTACTTGATCGCGGTTTCGTAATTGCGGTCGGCGAGGTTCGACTTCGCTTCGGAGTAAAGCTTCGCCGCAGACCAGCCTTTGGTCTCGTCCTCCTCGCCCTTGAGCAGGCTGCAGGCGCCGAGGGTCCACCCGAGAAGCAGCACGAGGATTGCCGCTAAACTATGTTTCATATATGGAAAAGCCCGTTCGAAAGAAAAATTATAGCGCACGGGCGGACCCCGATCCCCTGGAGCTTACGGTTCCCCCCGATTGCGCGGGACTGCGATTGGACCAGGCGCTCGCCCGTTTGTTGCCGGAGCACTCCCGCAATCGTCTCGCGCACTGGGTGCGCGAGGAGCGCGTGAGCGTCGACGGCCGCGCGGCCGCTCCGCGGGCGAAGGTGAGGGGCGGCGAGCGCTTGCGCGTCACACCGGCCGCCGGGGCCGAAGCGCTCGCGCATCTGGCGCAGGCGATTCCCCTGGAGGTCGTGCACGAAGACGATGCGATCCTGGTGATCGACAAGCCGGCGGGGCTGGTGGTCCATCCCGGAAGCGGCAATTGGGAAGGCACGCTCCTGAACGCGCTCCTCGCGCACGCGCCCGGCGTGGCGGAAGTGCCTCGCGCCGGCATCGTCCACCGCCTCGACAAGGACACGAGCGGGCTGCTGGTCGTCGCGAAAACGCTGACTGCGCAGACCGATCTCGTGCGCCAGCTTCAGGCGCGCACGGTGAAGCGCGAATATGCCGCGGTCGTCCACGGACGCGTCGCCCGCGGGGGCACCGTCGAGGCCCCGATCGGCCGTCACCCGGTAAGCCGCACGCGCATGGCGGTCGTCGCGCGCGGCAAAGCCGCGCTCACGCACTACGCCGTCGTCGAGCGCTACGCCGACGCAACGCTGCTTCACTGCCGCATCGAAACCGGCCGCACGCACCAGATCCGCGTGCATCTCACGTCGATCGGCCATCCTCTGATCGGCGACCGCGTCTACGGAGGGCGCGCCGCCCGGGGACGCGCGAGCGCGTTTCACCGGCAGGCGTTGCACGCGCGCAAGCTGGGGCTCGTGCACCCGGTGTCGGGCCTCGCCATGGCGTGGGAGTCTGCGCTGCCTGCGGACATGCGCGAGCTCCTGCGGATGCTCGAGGCCGGGGCATGAGCGCGCACCCGGACTGGATCGTGCCCTCCTGGCCTGTCCCGCCCGGAATACGGGCGCTCGTCACCACGCGCGCCGGCGGCGTGAGCGCCGCCCCGTATCGGAGCCTCAACCTCGGTTTCGCGACGGGAGACGATCCGCAGTGCGTCCAGGAGAACCGCTCGCGCCTCGCCGCGCTGCTGCCGCAGGAGCCGCGATGGCTGAAGCAGGTCCAGGGCGCACGCGTGGTGGAGGCCGAAGCGGCCCACGACCGGCCTGAAGCCGACGCGTCGATCGCGCGCGCGGCCGGCACCGTATGCGCCGTGCTGGTGGCGGACTGTCTGCCCGTCCTTTTCGCGGACCGCGCCGCGGGTGTGGTGGCTGCGGCGCATGCCGGGTGGCGCGGTCTCGCCGCCGGGGTGATCGACAATACCGTCGCCGCGATGGCGCGCGAGGGCGTCGATGCGGCTGATGTCATCGCTTATATCGGGCCCGGCATCGGCCCGCGCGCGTTCGAGGT
This sequence comes from uncultured Streptomycetaceae bacterium, assembly GCA_964621335.1. Lineage (GTDB taxonomy): Bacteria > Pseudomonadota > Gammaproteobacteria > Burkholderiales > SG8-41 > JAQGMV01. The sequence continues at coordinate 394 of CAZULX010000448.1, read as the reverse complement.
CGGCGACGAAGTGCGCGCGGCTTACGTGAGCCGCGACCCCGGCGATGCGGCGGCATTCAGCTCGCGTGCGCCGGGCAAGTGGCTAGCCGATCTCCCGGCGCTCGCGCGGCGGGCGCTCGAGCGCTGCGGCGTGCGCGAGATCCACGGCGGCGGGCTTTGCACCTACTCCGATCCGCTGCGCTTCTATTCCTATCGCCGCGACGGCGAGACCGGGCGCATGGCCGCTCTCGTCTGGCGGGAGCGTTAACGCCGTGCTCGCGGTCTCACGACGCTATAATCCGCCGCTTTGCCGGGGCGACGGTTACGGTCTTGCTGCTCACTAACCATTAAACATGCAACACTGAACATTCATGCAAAACAGCATGGAAGCGCTGGCAGCCTACAACCAGCGCCT
>CAZULX010000447.1:0-2815 GCA_964621335.1 uncultured Streptomycetaceae bacterium | reverse complement strand
TTGTAGCGTGCCGAGAGCGACTTGTCGAAAATGCGGATCACGCGCTGCGTTTTCGTCAGCACGTCGTCGAACATCTCGTCGTACTCGCGCATGCTCTCGAAGCGCTCGTACTGCGCGTGCGGCAGCACCCCCTGCAGCGGCTCGTCGCTCTTCACCTGTTCACCCGTCACTATTCACTCGTCACCCGTCACCATTCACTCGTCACCCGTCACCGAATTCAATATATCCGGCTAGGTACCACTCGTAAAGCAGGGTCCAGGCTTCATCATCCAGCTCGAGCGGCGGACGCAGCTCGCGGGCGTCGGCGAGTCGCGCGAGCGCGCGCGCCGCGGCTTTTCCGGGCTTCACGGCTTCCCCGTTGATGAACAATCGCGCGCCGTGGAAGAGCATACGGCTGGAGGCGGCAAGCACGACGCCGCGCACGCGGGCGCACCGCGTGAACGGCGCACGCGCGAGCGCGCGAGCGGGCTTCTCGAATACGACGTTCGCCTTGGGCTCGCTGAGATAGCGGCCGGTGAACTCCACGACATCCGCGGCGGACCAGCGCAGGCGCTCGAGCGCCCGCGCGCCGTGCGCCATCAGGGCGCGCGGAATGCGGCCGGGACGCCGCGCCGGCTCGAGATCGGGATCGGCATAGCGGGCTTGCGGCTCGATCCGGTCCTGCAGGAAATCGAGAAAGCGCGACGCGAGCTCCTCGCCCGTCGGCGCGCGAAAACCGACCGAGCACGTTACGCACTCGGTGAGCGCAACGCCGTCGTGCGCCCAGTCGGGCGGCAGGTAGAGCACGTCGCCCGGCGTCACGGTCCACTCGCGGTCGGGCCTGAAATTGCGCAGGAGCTTCAGCGGCGCGTCGGTTACGAGCTCGAGATCGCGTTGGGCGCTCGTTTCCCAACGCCGGGTGCCTGTAGCCTGAACCAGGAAAACGTCGTAGCTGTCGGAATGCGGGCCGACGCCGCCACCGGGCGCGGCATAGCTCGCCATCACGTCGTCCACGCGCGCGGACGGGATGAAAGCGAACTCCTCGCGCAGGCGCGTTGCCTGCGGGAGCGCGAGGTCGACTCCCTGCACGAGCAGCGTCCAACCGCGGCGCGGCATTCGATGCAGCTCGCTCTTCCTGAAGGGCCCGTGACGGACAATCCACCGGCTGCGCGCACGGCTGACGATGCGCGACTCGACATCGTCCCGCGTGGCGAGCTCGAACAACTGTTCGCGCGTAACGGCGCCCGCGTAGTGGGGCAGTGCAGCACGGGCGAGGAGCGGTTTTTTCTGCCAGTGGCGCCTGAGAAACTCGGCGCGCCTCGAACCGGCGAGAAAACTCTTTTTCATGTAAAACCATTATACGGGTGAGTGCTTCTTGACCCCGAGCGGGGTTTGTTCACACAATCCGATTACACGTTCAGGGAGGCCAGACGTGGAGCTCGCACGACGAGAGGATCGGTTGTTACTGCGGCCAGGGCAGATGGCGCCTTCGTTCGACCTGCCCGATGCGGACTTCAACGTCGTAAGCCTCGGCGAGTTCAAGGACCACCGCAACGTCGTGCTCTATTTCTATCCCCGTGACGACACACCCGGCTGCACGATGGAGGCGATCGATTTCAGCGAGCTCGAAGACGCTTTCACGCGCTTGCAGACGGTCGTGCTCGGCGTCAGCATGGACGACTGCATGTCGCACGGCGTTTTCCGCGACAAGCACGGCTTGTGCGTGCAGCTGCTCGCCGATCCCGACGGCGAAGTGTGCCAGCTCTACGGCGTGCTGCAGGAGAAGGAGCACGAAGGCCGGCGCAAGACGTGCATCGTGCGCTCCACTTTCATCATCGACCGCAAGGGGCTCCTCACGCACGCGCTGTACGGCGTGAGCGCGCGCGGTCACGCCGCCGAGGTGCTGGGACTGGTAAAAGGCATCGGCAAATGCAAATAGGCAAGGACACCGTCGTCGGGCTGGAATACCAGCTTTTCGACACCAAAGGCGAGCTGATCGAGAAGACCGAAGAGCCGATCGAGTATCTGCACGGCGGCTACGGCGGCATGTTCCCGGTGGTAGAGAAAGCGCTCGAAGGCAAGGACGTCGGGGAGACCTGCCGGGTGCGCCTCACCCCCGACGACGGTTTCGGCGACTACGACGCCGATCTCGTGCACATCGAGCCGCTCGACAAGTTTCCCGATCACGTCGAAATAGGCATGCAGTTCGAAGGCAAGGGCGAGGAGTCGGGCGACACCATCGTCTACACCGTGACCGACGTCGCCGAAGGGAAAGTCGTCGTCGACGGCAACCATCCGCTCGCGGGGCAGACGCTCCACATGGAATGCACCATCACCACGGTGCGCCCGGCGAGCCCCGAGGAAGTCTCGCACGGCCACGCGCACGGCGCGCACGGGCATCACCACTGAAGCCGGTGACGGGTGACTTGTGACTCGTGACCGGTGCTGTCAGGGCCTGCCGGCCGCGACCTGACTCCCCGGCACCACCTCGAAACGCGCTTTTCCTTCTCCGGTCGTCACCGTGACGTGGACCCAGTTCACGAACGGGCTGCCGTAGACTTCCAGCCGCGTCACGTTTCCGACTTTCCTCCCCGAGCGCGGATCGACGAGCGGCTGGTCGTAGCGGTACCAGTGCGTGTCGCCGTGCACCACGAGCACCTCCCCGGCATAGCGCTGCGCTTCCTCGGCCAGCGTTGCGAGTATGGGTGCGTATGCGCTGGCTCCCGCCCAGATGTTCGCCTGCAGCGCGAGGACGACGGCGGGCGCATCGCGCTCGCGCGCGATGCGGAAAGCCTCGCGCATCCAGTCGAGGAGCGCCGCGGTTCTAGGTTTGGCT
>CAZULX010000446.1:0-12011 GCA_964621335.1 uncultured Streptomycetaceae bacterium | reverse complement strand
GAACGCCGCGCGCTCGCAGCCGCTCGCGCACGCAAAGCCGCGGAAAGCGCCGGCGCGGCGCAGGCTTCCGCACGCGCAGAAGCCGATCGCAACGCCGCGCGCATCGCAATGCAACGCGCCGAAATGGAAAGACAGGCCGAGTTGCGCGCGCAAGGCAGGATCGCCGCAAACACGCGAGCCATCGAAGAATCGCAGGCGCGCCAGCAGGCCGAAATGGAAGCGCAGGCCGCAGCGCATGCGCGCGCCGCAGCAGACCAACAGGCGGTCGAAACCGCGCATGCGAGGCTCGCCGCGGACAACGAGGCACAACAGCACTCGGCCGCGCGCAGGAAAGCCGACCGCGCTGCGGAGGCCGTAGCGAAATCGCGTGCTGCTGCCGAAGCGCGCGCGGTGGAAGCCGCGAAGGCGCGCGCTGCTGCGGAGCAGAAAGCGCTCGAAGCCGAACGGGATCGCGCGAGCGCCGAAGCGGAATTCGAGCGGCAGGCCGCATCGCGTATCGAATCGGAGATTTCTGCGGAAGCCGTAGCCAAGGCGCGCGCCGCAGCCGAGATGAGCGCGACCGAGGCAGCGAAAGCGCGCACTGCGGCCGAACAGGAAGCGGTCGAAGCGACTCGCGCGCGCGACCGCGCGGAGAACGCGCTCCAGCAACACGCAGCCGCGCGCCTCGAAGCGGATCGCGCCGCAGAGGCCACCGCGAAAGCCCGCACGGAGGCCGACGCGCAAGCCGCAGAGAGCGCGAAAGCGCGCGAAGCTGCGGAGGCGGAGGCGCGCGCCCAGGCCGAGCTCCGCGCCAAGGCCGAAGGCGAGGCGCAGAAGGTCGCTCGAACGCGGCTCGAAGCCGAACAGCGCGCCGACGCGGCCGCGCGCGAGCGCATCGCTGCCGAAACGCGCGCGAGCGAGCAGGCGAACGAGCGGGCGCAGACCGAACGCGACGCCGAGCAGACCGCGCGCGAGCGCGCCGAAGCCGAAGCACGCGCGGCCGAGGCGCTGCGCAATCGCGAGCGCGCCGAAAACGAGACTGCGGCCGCCGCGCTGGTGCGTGCGGAAGCCGAGCGCGAGCTGGCGGCGCTCGCCGAGAAACGAGCCGAAGCCGAAGCGGCGCTCGCGGCGGAAGCAGCGCGGCGCACCGAGGCCGAAACGCGCGCGCGCGAAGACGCGCAGGCGCGCTCCGAAGCGGAAATGAAAGCCGAAGCGGCGGCGCGCTCGCGCGAAGCCGGGGAGCAGAAAGCGCTGGAAGCCGCGATCGAGGGCGCCGCGCAGGACAGCGCGCTCCAGCAGCAGGCACAGGCGCGAATCGAAGCCGATGCAGCCGCAGAAGCGGCCGCCCAGGCGCGCACCGAAGCCGACGCCCGGGCGCTCCACGAAGCGCAGGCGCGGCAAGCGATCGAGCTCGAAGCGAAAGCGCAGTCCGAGAGCACGGCGAGAGCCGAAGCGCAGGCGCTGGCGCTCGCACAATCCCGGCTCGAAGCCGAGCAGCGCGCCGAAATCACGGCGCGTGAGCGCAGCAACGCGGACAGCGAAGCCGCCGGTGAAGCCGCAGCGCGCGCCCAGACCGAGCGCGAAGCCGAGGAAGCTGCCCGCGCACGTGCCGAGGCCGACGCTCGGGCCCTGGAAGCGGCACAGGCGCGCGAAGCTGCCGAGTTCGAGCTCACCCGCGCCGCCGAAGAACGCGCCCGAGTGGAAAGCGAAGCGCTCGAGCTCTCGCGCGCGCGACTGGAATCCGAGCAGCGCGCCGAAGCCGCGGCGACCGAGCGCACTGCGACCGAAGCCCAAGCGGCCGAGCAGGCGGTCCTGCGCGCACGCACCGAGCGCGACGCCGAAGGCAGCGCTCGAGCGCGCGAGGCCGCCGACCAGCAGGCGCTCGAAGCAGCAACCGAGCGCGAGAGCGCGGAGGCGGCGCTGCAGCAGCAGGCGATGACGCGCACGCAGGCCGATCGCGCCGCGGAGGCCGCCGCATCGGCGCGCGCCGAGGCCGATGCCCGCGCGCTCGCAGCCGCCCAGGCGCGGGAAGCCGTCGAGCTTGAGGAGAAAGCGCAGGCGGATCGCCGGGCACAGGCGGAGAGCGAAGCGCTCCGGCTTGCGCAGGAGCGGCTGGAGACCGAGCAGCGTGCCGAAAGCGCAGCGCTGGAGCGCAGCGCCGCGGACCGTCACGCCGCGAACGCTGCCATCGAACGCGCGCAGGCGGAGCGCGAAGCCGAAGCGGCCGCGCGTGCGCGCGAGGCCGCGGAGCAGCAGGCGCTCGAGGCCGCTCGCGCCCGCGCGGGCTCCGAGCAGGCACTCCAGGAGCAGGCGCAGGCGCGCATCGAGACCGACCGCGCCGTCGAAGCGGTGGCGCACGCCCGGGCCGAAGCGGAAACGCGAGCGCTCGAGCAGGCGGCGGCGCGTGAAGCTGCCGAGCTTCAGGCTAAAGCCCAGGCAGACCGGCGGCTCGAAGCCGCGGCCGAAGCGCGGCGGCGCGCCGAGGAGCGAGTGGAAACCGAGCGCCGCATCGAAGCGACGGCGATGGAGCGCATCGCCGCCGACGTGCGTGCCGCCGAGGAGGCGTCCACGCGCGTGCAGGCGGAGCGCGAATTCACCATCGCGGCGCAAAAGCGCGCGGGGGTGGAAGCCGCGGCCGAGCAGGAGGCATTGCGGCGCGCCGAGGCGGATGCGCGCGCGACCGACGCGATCAACGCCCGCGGCGCGGCGGAGGCGCAGGCGGAAGCCGCCGCTCGCCAACGCGAAGCGGGCGAGCGGGAGGCACAGGCGCAGGCGCAGGTGCGCACCGCAGCGCTCAAGGAAGCACAGGAACAGGCCGAAGCGCACACGCGCGCGGAGCGCGAGGCGCGGGTCGCGGCCGAAGCACGCGCGGTCGCCGAGCAGGAAGCCCTCGACGCTGCGCGAGCACGGGAGCGCGCGGAGACCGAGCTGCAGCAGCACGCGATCGGCCGGCTCGACGCCGACCACAACTTGGAAGTGACGGTGAAAGCGCGCGCTGAAGCCGACGCGACCGCCATCGAAGCGGCCCAGAACCGCGAAGCCGCGGAGCTCGAATCCCAGGCGCAGGCCGAGGCGAGGGCCAAAGCCGAAGCCGAGGCGCTCGTCGTCGCACAGGCGCGGCTCGAGGCCGAGCAACGCGCCGAAGCTGCCGCGCTGGCGCGCAGTGCCGCCGAGAGCACCGCCGCGGGCGAGGCCGCAGCGCGCCTGCAGACCGAGCGGGACGCCGAGGCGCTCGCCCGCTCCGCCGCGGAAGCCGACGCGCGTGCGATCGCAGCCGCGCGGGAGCGCGAAGCGACGGAAGCGGAGCTCGTCGTGCAGGCGCAGCGACGCGTGGAGGTGGAAGCGCATGCGCGTGAGATCGCGCAGGAACGTATCGAAGCCGAGCAGCGTGCGCAGCTCGCGGCGCAGGAACGCGCCGCGGCGGAGGGTCACGCGACCGCGCAGAGCAGCGCTCGCCTGGAGGCGGAGCGCGCCGCAGCCGAAGCGGCGAAGGCCCGCGAAGCCCCCGAACGTGCGGCACGGCAGGCGGCCGAAGAGCGTGCGGAGTGCGACGCGGCGCTCGCACTCGAGGCGCGTGGCCGCGTCGAAGCCAACAGCGCTGCCAGCGTTGCCGCACGGGCACGCGCCGAAGCCGAGGCGCGGGCGGCCCACGAGGCGCATGCGAAAACCGAGGCCGAGCGGCTTGCCGAAGCGTCGGCTCGCGAACGCCTGGCCGCCGAAAGCCACGCCGCCAAAACGGCTGCGGCGCAGGCGCAGGCGGAACGCGAGGCCGAAGAGGCGATGCTCGCGCGCGCAGCGGCCGAGGAGGCTGCGATACGCGCGGCCCTCGAGCGCGAAGCGGCGCAGGCCGCATTCAAGGCTCGCGCGATGGGACGCATCGAAGCCGATCGCGCGGCGCAGGCGGCGGCGCGAGAGCGCGCGGAAGCCGATGCGCGTGCCGCAGCCGAAGCGCAGGCGCGCGTGGCCGTCGAGCTCGAAGCCAGGTCCGCGGCCGAGCAGCGCGACGCAGCCGAAGCGCAGGCCCTGGAGCACGCGAGAGTGCGTCTCGAAGCCGAGCAGAAAGCGGAAGCCGCGGCACGCGAGCGCGCCGAAGTCGAGGCGCACGCGTTCGAGCAAACGCAGGCGCGTCTGCGCGCGGAGCAGCAGGCGGAGGAAACGGCGAAGGCACACGCGCACGCCGACGCGCAGGCTATCGAGGTCGCCGCGGCGCGCGAAGCGGCGGACATCGAACAGAAAGCGCACGCCGAACGGCGCGCGGAGGCCGAAATCGAAGCGCTGGAGCTCGCTCGTGAGCGCTTTCAGGTCGAGCAGCGCGCCGAGGTCGCTGCGAAAGAGCGCGTGCAGGCCGAGGAACGCGCTGCTGCGCAGGCGCAGGAACGCGCGCGCACCGAGCGCGAAGCCGAAGACGCCGCGCGCTCGCGCGCAGAAGCGGAGGCGCGCGCGGTGCAAGCGGCGCGCGGGCGCGAAAGCGCCGACCTCGAGCAGAAAACACGCGCAGACAAGCGCGCCGAGGCCGAAGCCGCCGCAACCAAGCGGGCACAGAAGCGACTGGAAGCCGAGCAGCGTGCCGAAGCCGCCGCGAAGAAACGCGCGGAGGCGGACGCACGGGCCGCAGAACGCGCTGCGGCCCACACCCGGGTCGAGAGCGAAGCCGATGCCGCAGGCGCGCGAGTGAGCGAAGCTTCACGTCGCGCCGGGGGCAAGCATTCCCACGGCCCCGGTCACCCCGCCGATGCGCGGCACGGCACCGCCGCGCGCTCGCGCTGGCCGGTGTGGACGGGAGGCATGGCGGCCATGCTCGTGATCGGCTTCGCGGCAGGCTCCTGGATGGGCACGGACGCGAGCGAGTACGCGTCGGTAGCCACGACGGCAGACGAGCGCGCGCGCCCGCCGGCCGGACAAGCGCGGCTGCTCATGGACCAGGGCTTCGAGACTTTCGGAAAACGCCCGCAGGCGCCGGAACGCGCACGCAGCCCCGCGCGCGAGCCGTCGATGCGTCCGACCGCGACCGACGCGCCGAAACGAACCGAGCAGGCCAGTACCGAAGAGAGCTAGTGTGAATGGATTCTGGATCGCGTCCGCTCGCGCGGACTCGTCCAGAATGACGTCCCTCAATGCAGGGCATCGGTCGGTCCGTCCGCGGCGCGAGCCGCGCTCCCCTCGATGTTCGATATCGTGCTCTACGAGCCGGAGATCCCACCCAACACCGGCAACGCGGTGCGCCTCGCCGCCAACGCCGGTGCGGGCCTGCACCTGGTGCGGCCCCTCGGTTTCACGCTCCGCGACAAGCAGCTCACCCGGGCCGGACTCGATTATTCCGACTTCGCGCGGGTGACCGTGCACGAGGACTGGCGCGCGTGCCGCAAGCATTTCGCCGGGCGCAGAATGATCGCGGCGACCACTCGCGGCACGACGCGCTACGACGAGCTCGCCTACCGCGCCAGCGACGTGCTGGTCTTCGGTCCCGAGACTCGCGGCCTTCCCCAGACCGTCCTCGACGAATTCGCGCCCGAGCTTCGCATCGTCATACCCATGCGCCAAGGTAATCGCAGCCTCAACCTCTCCAACACCGTTGCCATCATCCTCTATGAGGCTTGGCGACAGCTCGACTTCTCTTAGCCCAGGCGACAAAGCGCTCGAGTAGAGCGCCTGAGGAAAGGAGGTAACGGAGGGAAACCATTGGGTTGCCCTCGGTTCGTATACCGGCCGAGGCGGCTGCCGCATGGCGGCCGAAGGAAAGGAGGTTACGGAGGGAAACCTTGGTTTCCCTCTGTTTCGTAATCCGGCGCGGCGCGCGAGCCGAAGGCGAAGCGCGGTTAGCGCTCCGCGCGAGGCTCGCGCTGCAACAGCGCGTCGGCGGCGGCGCGGGCCTGGGTGTGGTCGTCCAGGACGCGACAGACCGCGTTCGTAACGGGCATATCGACGCCCAGCCTCTCCGCCATGCTTTCGAGCTCGCGCGCGGTGCTGACGCCTTCGGCCACATGGCCGAGCTCGGCGAGTATCGTGTCCAGCGCTTTACCCTGCCCCAGCGCGAGCCCGACGCGGCGGTTGCGCGACAGATCTCCGGTGCAGGTGAGGATGAGGTCGCCCGCGCCGGCGAGCCCCATGAACGTCTCGGCGCGTCCACCGAGCTCGACACCCAGGCGCGTGATCTCGGCGAGCCCCCGTGTGATCAGCGCGGCGCGCGCATTGTGGCCATAGCCCAGGCCGTCGCAGATGCCCGCCGCGATCGCCATCACGTTCTTGACCGCACCCGCGACTTCGACGCCGATGAGATCGTCGCTCGAATAGACGCGAAACGTCGGACTGTGCAACGCGCGCGCTGTATCGCGCGAGAAGGTGATGTCGCGCGAAGCGAGGGTGACCGCCGTCGGGAGACCGCGCGCGACTTCCTCCGCGAAGCTCGGGCCGGAGAGCACGGCGCATCGCGCGCCCGCGCCGAGTTCCTCCTCGAAGACCTGGTGAGGCAGCTTCGCCGCGCCCGGCTCGAAGCCTTTGCACAGCCAGACGGAAGGTGCCGTTGCGTGCGTTGCGCGCATTCTGCGCAGCGTTTCGCGCAGTCCGGCGGTGGTCACCGCGACCAGGGCGAGGTCGGCCGCCATCAGCGCAGCGCCGGGATCGTCGGCGATCTCGAGCCCGTCGGGAAAGGAGAAACCCGGGAGGTATCTGGAATTCGCCCGGGTGGCGCGCATCGCCTCGCGCTGCGCCGGATCGCGCGCCCACAAACTGACCGAATGGCGCCGCGCGAGACTGATCGCCATCGCAGTGCCCCAGGCGCCCGCGCCCAAGACCGCGACGTTCATCGCTAGCCGCGAGCGCTCACGCGCCCCACACCTGCTGCGCGCGCACGTAGCCCGTGCCGCCGTCCCGGTGCCGCACCTGCACCCAGCCGCCCGACACGGTGACAACGTCGAGCAGCACGTTCTGCTGCGCCTGGAAAGCGACCGGTGCCGCATCGTCCGGTTTCGCGCGCACCTCGGCGAGGGGGACTTTCACCATGACCGTGCGCTTGTCGGTGAGCTGCTTCGCTTCGATCCAGGAGAAGGCGCCGTTCGCGTCCCGCACTTTCACCCAGCCTTCGACCGTCACGACGACTTGGAGCGGATAGCCCTTGCTGACCACGAAAAGCCTGCTCGATTTCGCAGTCGGTCCGTCATAGAGGATCGCGGCGTTCTCGCCGACTGCGCGGTATTCCATGGTAGCCGCGCTCGCCGCTGCGGCGCCCATCGCGAGCGCAAGCATTACACACGTGAAAAGCCCGTGGCGCGGCACGGCCGTCATCAATGCGTGGAAGTCGCAGGGGCGGCGCCGGCGGCCTGCTCGGCCTGCATCTGCTGGAGGCGCTGCTGGTAAACGAGCTCGAAATTCATGTGCTGCAGCGTGACCGGCGGAAAGCCCGCGCGCTGCACGACGCTGGAGACCGCTTCGCGTGCATACGGCAACAGGGTATTGGGACAGATCGTTCCCAGAACGGCCTCGAGGTCGGGTTGGGGGATGTTGCGGATCTGGAATATCCCGGCTTGCGCGGCCTCGACCAGGAAAACGGTCTTGTCCTGGATCTTCGCGGTGACGGTCACGGTGAGCACGACTTCGAAAAGGCCCTCCTGGGCGAGTCCCGTTGCCTGGTTGTGAATGTTCACTTCGACCTGCGGGGCTTCCTGCTCGAAGAAAACCTGCGGCGCGTTCGGGAGCTCGAGCGAAAGGTCTTTCAGGTAAAGCTTTTCGATGCCGAACAGCGGTTGCTGGTCGGCGGCCTGCGGTTGCTGTTGCGGGTTTTCGCTCATGTCGTGCTTCCGGTTGCAGCGCCACCCTGTGCCTTCAACAGCGGGTCGAGACCGCCCGCGCGATCGAGCGCGGCGAGATCGTCGTATCCGCCGACGTGGGTGTCGCCGACATAGATTTGAGGAACGGTGCGCCGGCCGGTTTTCTCCATCATCTCGGCCCGCCTCGCGGGGTCGAGGTCGACGCGGACTTTCTCGATGTCGACGCCCTTGGAACGCAGCAGCCTTTCCGCCATCTGGCAATAAGGGCACACCGCGGTGGTGTACATCAGCGCTTTCACGATTTCTCCAGTGGCATGCTCGCCTGCTGCCAGGCGGCTATTCCGCCGCGCAGCGCGACGACTTCCGCGAAACCCAGCTTGCGAAGCCGGTTCGAGACGTTCATCGAGCGGGCGCCGCGCGCGCAACTCACGATGATCGGCTTCGACTTCACCTTCTCGAGCTCTTTCATACGCGCGTCGATCTCACTCTCGGGCACGTGGCGGGCGTTGGTGATGTGTCCCGATTTGTACTCCGCGGCGCTGCGCACGTCGAGAACCACCGCGTCGCGGCGGTTGATGAGCTGCACGGCTTCGAGCGGACCGACCTCTTGCCCGGGGCGCATCAGCCGCGACACGAGCGGCCAGATGAGCATGCCTCCGGACACCAGCACGGCGCCCAGGAGAACCATGTTCATCGGGTTTTTCTGCAGGAAGACGAGGAATTGTTCCATTCGGGACTTTTCGGGTGCGGCCGCTGAACGCGGCGGCGTCGGGCGGTCGCTATTCTAGCAGAGCACCCTCGCCGGACCGATGAGGCATCCAATGGGATTAGAATCGCCCTCATCGATTCAGCCTCTTTTCTTCAGACGTCCCAATGACGGTCACTCCGGCAATCCTCATCGTGCTCGACGGCTTCGGCTATCGCGAAGCATGCGACAACAATGCGATCTGCCAGGCGCGCAAGCCGCACTGGAACTTTCTCTGGCAGACCTATCCGCACACGACGATAGACGCGTCGGAGAAATGGGTGGGACTGCCTCGCAACCAGATGGGGAACTCCGAGGTCGGCCACATGAACATCGGCGCCGGCCGCGTGGTGTACCAGGACTACACCAAGATCGAGAACGCGATCGAGACCGGCGAGTTCCTCGAAAACCCCGTGCTGAAAAAAGCCGTCGCAATCGGCGCGCAGAGCGCGCTCCACGTGCTGGGGCTCGTATCGCCCGGCGGCGTCCACAGCCACGAGACGCAGATCCACGCCATGCTGTCGATGGCCGCGCGCGCCGGAGTCAGGAATCTTTACGTGCATGCGTTCCTCGATGGCCGCGACACTCCGCCCCGAAGCGCCGAGGCGTCTCTCGCGGCGCTCGAAGAACTGTATCGCAAGCTCGGCGCCGGCCGCACGGCGTCGATCTGCGGCCGCTATTACGCGATGGACCGCGACAACCGCTGGGGGCGCGTGCGCGAAGCCTACGACCTGCTCGCTTCCGGCGCGGGAAGCTTCAGCGCCGCGAGCGCCCTCGAAGGGCTGAAAGCGGCCTACGAGCGCGGCGAGTCGGACGAGTTCGTCCGGGCGACGGCGGTGGTTCCCGCGAACGCGATGCTGGTGCGCATCGAAGACGGCGACGCCGTGGTGTTCATGAACTTCAGGGCCGACCGCGCCCGCGAGCTGACGGCCGCTTTGACGCGGCCCGATTTCGACGGCTTCGAGCGCTCCCGTATTCCGAAGCCCGGCTACTACTGCACGCTCACGACCTACGGCCGGGATTTCAGCGCCATCCCGGCCGCTTTCCCGCCGCAGTCGATCGCCAACGGCTTCGGCGAGTACATCGCGAATCAGGGACTCAGGCAGCTGCGCATCGCGGAGACCGAGAAATACGCGCACGTCACTTATTTCTTCAACGGCGGCGTCGAGCAGCCTTATCCGGGAGAGGAGCGCATCCTCGTGCCTTCGCCCAACGTCCCCACCTACGACCTTAAGCCCGAAATGAGCGCGCGCGAAGTCACCGACAAGCTGGTCGAAGCGATCCGAAGCCGCCGCTTCGACGCGATCGTGTGCAACTACGCGAACGGCGACATGGTGGGACACACCGGCAATCTGGAAGCCGCCACGCGCGCGATCGAAGTGCTCGACGAGTGCATAGGGCGCGTGGTCGACGCCATGCAGGAAGTGGGGGGCGAAGTGCTGATCACGTCCGATCACGGCAACGCCGAAATGATGGCCGACCCCGCGACGCACCAGGCCCACACCGCGCACACGCTCAACGCAGTCCCGCTGCTCTACGTCGGACGCAGTGCGAAGGCCGCGAACGGCGGCGCGCTGCAGGACGTCGCGCCCACGCTGCTCGCGATGATGGGCCTGCCGCGGCCTCCCGAGATGACCGGAAAATCTCTCCTCGAGTTCGCCTGACGTTCGTTTGATCCGCTGCGCGTACACGCTCGCCTGCTGCGTCGGCCTCTGCCTCACGCCGGCGCCGCTGCCGGCGGCGACGCCCGCGAGCAAGGCCGCCGGCGCGCGCGAGGAGCTGCGCGAGCTCACCTCGCGCATCGAAGCCATACAGAAGCGCATCGCCGGCGCGGAAGAATCGAGGACCGAGGCCGCCGACGCGCTCGAAGAGTCCGAGCGCGCGATCTCCGACGCGAACCGCGCGATTGTCGCGCTCGCCGAGCGTTCGCGCGGCGCGCGCGAACGTGTCGCGGACATCCGGCGCGAGACCGCGCGCGCAGAGGGCGCACTGAAGGCGCAGCGCGAGACGCTGGCAAAGCTCCTGTACCAGCAGTACACCGCGGGCCGCCCCGACGGTCTCGCAATACTGTTGAACGGCCGCGACTTCAACGCGAAGGCGCGCGAGCTGCACTACCTCTCGTACATCGCGCGTGCACGCTCGGAGCTGATCGCGAAGCTGCACGAGAACGCGGCCTGTCTCGACGCGCTGGCGAAGGACGCTGAAGCGCAAGTCGCCGAGATCGCGGCGATCGCGGCCGAGCACGACCGCCAGCGGCGCACGCTGGAAGCCGAAAAACGCGCCCGCGCGCAGGTGCTCACCCGCATCTCGCGCGATATCGAGCAGCAGCGGCGCGAAATACGCACCCTGAAGCGCGACGAGACCCGCCTTACCCGGTTGATCGAGCAGCTCTCGAAGCTCATCGCGCGAACGCCCAAGCCTCGTCCCAAGCCCGAATCGCGCTCCGAAACCGGTCCGCGGCTGCGAAACGAGCGCGTGCCGGAGCCGGAAGCGGGCTTCGAAGGGGACTTCGCGGCGTTGCGCGGGCGCCTCGCGCTGCCGGTCCGGGGGGAACTTGCGAACCGTTTCGGCAGTCCACGGCAGGGTGGCGGCGTGGTCTGGAAGGGGCTTTTCATCGCGGCCGGGACCGGCGAGGCGGTACGGGCGATCGCAGCGGGGCGGGTGGTATTCGCCGACTGGCTGCGAGGTTTCGGCAACCTCCTCATCATCGACCACGGGGACAGCTACCTGAGCCTCTACGGCTACAACGAGACCCTCTACAGGCAGCTGGGCGACGTCGTGCGCGGCGGAGAGCGGATTGCCGCGGTCGGCCAGAGCGGCGGGCACCCGGATTCGGGTTTATACTTTGAAATGAGGCACGAAGGTCGTCCTTTCGATCCTTTGACGTGGGTAAGCGTGAGGTAAAGTACAGCCTCATGCGGCCATACTCGTTGCGTGCCATTAGGGGGTTAGGAATGCGTAACAAATTCAGCCAGTTCGGCCTGATCGTCGTCGGCGTCCTGATCGGGGTCGCAATCAGCCTCAATTTTTCGGCCGTCGCCCAGCGCGACGGCGGCGCGCTGCCGCTGCCGATCGAGGAGCTTCGCGCTTTCACTGAAGTCTTCGGACGCGTAAAAAGCGACTACGTCGAGCCGGTCGAAGACCGCAAGCTCATCACCGAAGCGATCAACGGCATGCTGACGGGGCTCGACCCGCATTCGGCATACCTCGACCAGGAAGCTTTCCGCGAGCTCCAGGTCGGCACGCAAGGTGAATTCGGCGGCCTCGGCATCGAAGTCGGCATGGAAGACGGATTCGTCAAAGTCGTCTCGCCGATCGATGACTCGCCCGCGTCGCGCGCGGGATTGAAGCCTGCGGACCTCATCGTCAAGCTCGACGACACGTCGGTCAAAGGCATGACGCTGAACGATGCGGTGAAGCGCATGCGCGGCAAGCCGAACACCCAGATCACGCTCACGATCGTGCGCAAAGGCGAGCCCAAGCCGGTGGTGGTGACGCTCACCCGCGCGGTCATCAAGATACAG